>CAJLAN010000089.1 GCA_905204635.1 uncultured Collinsella sp.
TTCTGTACTCGGATTCATTGTCTGACCACCTTCAATTACGCTGTCAACGCCAAGTCCTTTAAAAAACAGGGGTTCAGCGATGTGCTGCAGGAAGAGGAACTGGTCGGTGACGATGAAGGCGCGCTTCTTGCCCATGACGTTGCCCAGCTCGTCGAGGGCGACGGGCGTGGAACCCTTCTTGAAGTAGACCTTCTCGGGAGCGCGGAACCACAGCATGTTCTCACGGCGCTCGGCCACAGTCTTAACGTTGATCAAGTGCTTCACCCCAACGTTCTCGGAGACGGAGTTGCCGCCCCAGGAGCCGCAGCCCAGGGTCAGAGACGGCTTCATGCCAAAGTTGTACAGGTCACCGATGCCACCGTGCGAGGACGGGGTGTTGATGACGATACGGCAGGCCTTCATGACGTGCTCGAACAGGCTGATCTTCTCGGCCTGGGCGGGGTGCACGTACAGAGAGGCGGTGTGGCCCGGGCCACCGGCGAGCACCAGGTGCTCGGCCTTGTCGACGGCCTCCTGGAAGTCCTTGGCGTGGTACATGGCCAGGACCGGGGAGAGCTTCTCGTGGGAGAACTCCTCCTTGGCAGGGTCGGTGGAGGTGACCTCGGCGATCAGGATCTTGGTCTTGGCGGGAACCTCGATGCCGGCGAGCTCGGCGATCTTGGCGGCAGCCATGCCGGGGATGCGGTGGTCGAGAGCGCCGTTCTTGAACATGGCGGCACGCAGGGCCTCCATCTCGGCACCCTGCTTGACGAAGTAGCAGCCGCGCTTCTGGAACTCGGCCTTAACCTGGTCATAGATGGTGTCGATGACGGTCACGGACTGCTCGGAAGCGCAGATCATGCCGTTGTCGAAGGTCTTGGAGTGGATGATGGAGTTGACGGCGAGCAGCACGTCGGCGGTGTCGTCGATGACGACCGGGGTGTTACCGGCGCCAACGCCCAGGGCGGGCTTGCCCGAGGAGTAGGCGGCCTTGACCATGCCCGGGCCACCGGTGGCGAGGATGATGTCGACGTCGCGCATGACCATGTTGGTCAGCTCGATGGAGGGGACATCGACCCAGCCGATGATGCCCTCGGGGGCGCCGGCCTTGACGGCGGCGTCAAGCACGAGCTTGGCGGCGGCGATGGTGCACTTGGCGGCAGCCGGGTGCGGGGAGATGATGATGGCGTTGCGGGTCTTCAGGCAGATCAGCGTCTTGAAGATCGCGGTGGAGGTGGGGTTGGTCGTCGGGATGACGGCGCCCACGATGCCGATGGGCTCGGCGATCTTGGTGATGCCGTAAGCCTCGTCGCGCTCCAGGACACCACAGGTCTTGGTGTTCTTGTAAGCGTTGTAGATGTACTCTGCGGCGTAGTGGTTCTTGATGACCTTGTCCTCAAGAACGCCGCGGCCGGTCTCCTCGATGGCCATCTTCGCCAACGGGATACGAGCCTTGTTGGCGGCCATGGCGGCCTCATAGAAGATCTTGTCGACCTGCTCCTGCGTGTACGTAGCAAAAAGCGCCTGGGCCTCTCGCATCTGAGCGAGCTTGGCCTCAAGCGCCTCTACGTTGTCCACAATTGCGGGAGTAGTGTTTTCCGGTGACTTTTTCACCATTTGTGTCTCCTTGCGATCGGAGATTTACCCTACGCCTTGCATGATAGCAAGAAATTATTCGGCGAACGGCAAGATTCCCGTAAAAGGCACACTAAAACGCTTCAACACAATGAAGCGTTTTAACTAAAACTATCTGCCTGCTGCATCGCCCCGCTCATTGGGGACAGACTTACATGAGTGCTTTCACTCATTTGGGACAGACATCGTTTTGCCATTTTGCCGTTCTGGGCCTGTTTTTGCCGTTCATTGGATATATATAGATCACAGGCTCAGCATTTCGCGTTCCTTCTCTCCTTTTAGGTGTTGCCTGTTCAGTTTTTGAAAGGAGAGATTATGCCTCGATGTGCCCGCGCCGTTTCGCTCACCGGTTATTACCACGTCTTTGACCGTGGTAACTCTAAACAGATTATTTTTGAAGATGACTCTGACCGATATCGTTTCTTATCGGACATCTCGGACAGGTTCGCGCGCCATAAAGTGGCGGTGTTGACTTGGTGCCTTATGGACAACCACTTCCATTTGATGGTTGATGACCCATTTGACAATCTTTCAAAGGCAATGCAGTGTGCGCTGACGGCGTATGCCAAGTATTTCAATGGGAAAACGGGGAGAACAGGCCATCTGTTTGACAATCGCTATTCACGGGTCGCGGTTGAGTCGGACACGCAGGCGGTACAGCTGCTCGATTATATCCATCTCAATCCCGTGAAAGGTGCGCTCGACTCGCTCGAGGCGTACCGCTGGTCAAGCTACAAGGCATATCAGCTGGGCTATGATCCCTTTGACATCTGTGACGCGGCTCCTATGCTCGATATCGTCGGAGGCTCCCGTTGCTATTGCGAGCATCTCGAGGAAGTTGCCGGGCGCACTTGGTCAGTGGAGGTTCTTCCACGCCGGCGGATCCCCGATGAGGAGGCCCTTTCCATTGCGCACGAAGTCCTGCCGAGCATAGATCCTGCGCTGCTCAAGGCCCTGCCGCGCCCGGAACGCGATGCCTGTCTGCTGAGGCTCAGGCGGGCACATCTCACGGTCAAGCAAATTGCCCGTATCACCGGCATCGGCGCTACAAGCGTAACCAAGGCCACCGCGGGCTGGAACGAGGCGGCGTGAGGCACGTACTGGTGACGATCGAAGCGCCGTGAGTTCGTCGATGCACTGTGAGCTTTGGAAAGCACTCATCTAAGTCTGTCCCCAATGCGTGAAAACACTCATGTAAGTCTGTCCCCAATGAGTGCAAAAAGGCGCCCTCCGTAGGGGAGGGCGCCTTTGGTAAGTTCTATATGAACGCGAGGTCTTTGACCCGGAGAGTCCGAGGTACTTGTTGGTAAGACCTTATTTAGGAGCGCGCAACCTTGCCGGACTTGAGGCAGGTGGAGCAAACGTTCATCTTGCGACGGTGACCATCGACGACGACGTAGACGCGCTGGATGTTGGGGCGGAACTTACGGTTGGTGACGCGGTGAGAGTGGCTGATGGAGCGACCGGCAACGGGGTGCTTACCGCAAACTTCGCAAACTTTGGACATAACTGACCCTCCTTGGGCGACAAACGAACATGTCGCGTTAACAAACAAGCCTGAACTATAGCACAGAAGCAGCTCCCTGTGCGTAATCTACACAGAGATATTCCTCTTTTGGCGATAGTGCTCACGCCACGGCCCTGGACGTAGATCCGATTTGCGTGCAGCAGAGGGGATTATGCCAGCTCGTGCGTGCGTTTTCAAGCTCGTACCACAAATATATATAGGTTTATGGAGCATTGGGCTCCGTTTACGGATTGCTCTGTATTTATGCTCGCAATTAAGCTCGAGGTTGGCTACACTATCCCTTGACCATTAAAGGGGTACGAGATACCCACATGGAATTATATAGCTGCCAAAGAGCAGCCCTTCCTGTGGGTGTCTGGTCCGCTTTGAGCGGTCGGGCATCTATTTTTTTGGCTGTGTCAGCAGTCAAGACATGTGAGGAAGGAGATCGATGGGCACGACTTCCCCCAAGGCGGTCATCATGGACGAGACCGCCGTCAATCGAGCGATGACCCGCATCGCGCACGAGATTCTCGAGCGCAACGAGGGCTGTGAAGACCTCGCTCTGGTCGGCATCGTCACGCGCGGCGACCTTCTGGCAAAGAAACTCGCCGAGGAGATTAAGGAGATCGAGGGCGTCGACGTTCCGCTCGGCAGCCTGGACATCAGCTTCTACCGCGATGACTACGCTACCAATTTCGCTCCCGCGATCCACGCCACCAACATTCCCTTTAGCGTCGACGGCAAGCGCGTCGTGCTGGTGGACGACATCCTGTACACAGGCCGTACCATCCGCGCCGCTCTGGACGCCGTCATGGACCTGGGCCGTCCGAGCCGCATCGAGCTGGCAGTTCTCGTTGACCGCGGCCACCGCGAGCTCCCCATCTCGCCGGACTTTGTCGGCAAGAACGTTCCCTCGTCGCATGAGGAGAACGTGCACCTATATATGAAGGAAGTCGACGGCCACACCGCCGTCGAGATTAACGACGTCGCGCCGGGTTCCCATGTGGGCTCCGCGCCGCTGGGAGGTGAGTAGTACCGTGGCGTTCAACCATAAGCACCTGATCGACATTACCGAGTACTCCGAAGAGGACATCAAGCTCATCCTCGAGACCGCCAAGGCGTTCTCCGAGGTCAACGAGCGTGCGATCAAGAAGGTCCCCACGCTCAAGGGCAAGACCATCGTCAACATGTTCAACGAGCCCTCGACGCGTACCCGCAGCTCCTTCGAGCTTGCCGAGAAGCGTCTTTCGGCCGACAGCCTCAACTTTGGCGGCTCCTCGACCTCCACGGTCAAGGGCGAGAGCCTCGTCGACACCGTCGAGACCCTCAACGCCTACAAGATTGACTGCATCGTCGTGCGCGACAAGCACGCCGGCGCTCCCTACATCGTCACGCAGAATTCGCCCGCGAGTGTTATCTGCGCCGGTGACGGTAAGCACAACCACCCCACGCAGGCCCTGCTCGACCTGTACACCATCTGGGAGCACAAGGGTGACTTCCACGGTCTGAAGGTCGCCGTCGTCGGCGATATCGCCCACTCCCGCGTTTGCGGCTCGCTGATCCCCGCCCTTAAGATCATGGGCTGCGAGACCTACGCCGTCGCCCCCGGCACGCTGCTGCCGCCGTCGCCCGAGGTCCTGGGCTGCGACCACGTGACGAGCGACCTCGATTCCGTCCTGCCCGAGCTGGACGTCGTCTACATGCTGCGCGTGCAACAGGAGCGCCTCGAGGGTGCCCCGTTCCCGACCATTCGCGAGTACCACAAGCTCTTCGGCCTGACCAAGGACCGCGAGAAGCTCATGAAGCCCGACGCGATCATCTGCCACCCGGGCCCCATCAACCGCGGCGTCGAGTTCGACTCCTATATGGCCGACCACCCGCAACGCTCCGTCATCCTGGAGCAGGTCTACGCCGGTATCTGCGTGCGTATGGCTATCCTGTATCTGCTGCTTGGAGGTGCCGATAATGGCCTTGCTTCTTAAGAATGCCCACGTCGTCGACCCGTCCGTCGAGCTTGACGGTGTCGTTGACGTCCTGATTGACGGCGATAAGATCGCCGAGGTCGGCGAGAATCTCGCCGTCGAGGGAGCCGAGGTCCGCGACCTTTCCGGCAAGTACCTCGTCCCCGGCCTGGTGGATATGCACGTTCACCTTCGTGAGCCCGGCTACGAGGTCAAAGAGGACATCGAGAGCGGCACCCGCGCTGCTGCCAAGGGCGGCTTTACCGGCGTGTGCGCCATGCCCAACACCGATCCCGTCACCGATAACGGCACCGTCGTGGAGTTCGTCAAGTCCCGTGCTGCCGAGGTCGGTCACTGCCGCGTCTATCCGTCGGGCGCCATGACCCGCGGTCTTAAGGGCGAGGCCATGTCCGAGATGGGCGATATGGTCGCCCACGGTGCCGTCGCCTTCACCGACGACGGCCGCGGCGTGCAGGGCGCGGGCATGCTCCGTCGCTGCATGGACTACGGCAAGATGTTCGGCAAGGTCTTTATGAGCCACTGCCAGGACGAGGATCTGGTCGGCCACGGCCAGATCAACGAGGGCAAGGTCTCGACCCGTCTGGCCCTCGAGGGCTGGCCGGCCGCCGGCGAGGAGCTTCAGATCGCCCGCGACATCGAGATCGCCAAGCTGACCGGTGCCAAGCTGCACATCCAGCACATCTCCACCGCTCACGGTCTCGAGCTCGTGCGTGCCGGTAAGGCCGCCGGTGTCCAGGTGACCTGCGAGGCCACCCCGCACCACATGTTCCTGACCGAGAACGACTTGGACGAGACCTACAACACCTCGCTTAAGGTCAATCCGCCGCTGCGCACCGACGAGGACGCCGAGGCCATCCGTCAGGGCGTCATCGACGGTACCGTCGACGCTATCGTCACCGATCACGCTCCGCACACCCCTTGGGAGAAGGCCCGCGAGTTCGAGCTCGCACCCTTTGGCATGATCGGCCTCGAGACCTCGCTGTCGCTCGTGCTCACCGAGCTGGTCAACACGGGCAAGATGAGCATGGGCCGCATGGTCGAGCTCATGGCCATCAAACCGCGTGAGATCCTGGGTCTCGACCAGGTTCAGGTCAAGGCGGGCTCCGTTGCTGACCTGACCGTGTTCGACCCCTCCGCAACCTGGACGGTCGGCGAGGACGGTTACGAGTCGCGCGCCGAGAACTCCGGTTTTGCCGGCCGTGCCACCGATGTATTTGTCGGCGGTAAACAGACGCTTGCCGACGGCTGCATCTGCTAGCATAGCCTTATCGCTTTTGTGCGCGGCGCCCTTGCGGTGCCGCGCTTTCTATTCGTTTGGACCATGCAACCGCATGGGGGATTGGAGCGTCTATGCCCACACCTTCCACTGCACGCATGCACGACTTCGAGGTCGTCTCGAACCGGGAGATTGCCGACGGCGTCTTCTCGCTCGGCCCCCAAGCTTGCAAGTGCGCTCAAGCCCGGTCAGTTTGTGAACATCGCCGTACCCGGTGATGCGTCCTCGCTGCTTCGCGTGCCCCTGAGCTACTACCGCGCCGACGCCGAGGCCGGCACCGTCGAGCTGTGGTACGCCGTCGTGGGCGACGATACCCGTCGTTTGTCCCAGATGGGGCCTGGCTCCACCTCTAACCTGCTGGGCCCTGGCGGCCGCGGCTGGCTTGTTCCCGAGGGCACCAGGAAGG
>CAJLAN010000090.1 GCA_905204635.1 uncultured Collinsella sp.
AGCCGAGATGAGGCCAATGACGAGCGCCTGGCCGATGTTGGGACGAACGACCAGGATGGTGAGGCAGAAGGCCGAGATGATGAACTCGGGGCTGATCATGCCGCCCGAGATGCCCGAGATGGCCTTGCCGACGGTGAAGTTGAGGATGAAGCCGGCGGCGAGCAGGATGGCGAGCAGGACGAGGGCGCGGACATCGAGTTTGCCGCGGTCGGCGGTCTGGACGGTGCGGGGCTGGGTGGCGGTGGTGTTCTGAGACATGGTGAAAATCCTTTCGGAATGGGAGTGCAAGAGAAAAGCGGAGGCGCGTGATGCGAATGCGATCGGGCTCGAGATAGAAAAAGGCCCCCGGTCGAAACCGGAGGCCTTCCAATCACCTAGAGCGCAAAAACAGGCGTGAGGGACTCACTGTCGACCGATCGTATTCGCATCACGCCACCACCAGTTGTTGAGAGACTTCATCGTGTTCTTCATGTTGGTGGCTCCTTTCGTGATGCCGTGGCGCGGTCGCACCTAGTTGCTGTTGCGCTGCACTATAGCACAGCGAAGTGTGTGCGGGGAAATCTTTTTTGAAAAGATTTCAGGCGGGTTTCCCGCCGGTCAAAAGAGCGGGCTGAGCGGGCGAGGCTGCCATCGCTGCCTTGCCCGCTCAGCTAAGACGTTACTCCTTATTGCGACGGTAGAGGAAGTAACCGCCCGCGGAGATGACGGCAACGCCAGCGATGGTGAATGCAGCCACCACGCGGCCATCAAAACGATCACCGGTGGTGGGCAGGCCGCCCTTGGTGTTCGTCTTGTTGGTGGTTACCGTGGTCGTGGTGTCCGACTTGCCAGGCTTCTCGGGCTTGGTGGTGGGCTGCTCGGGCTTAGCGGGCTGCTCGGGCTTGGCGGGCTGCTCGGGGGTACCGGGCTGCTCAGGAGTACCAGGCTGCTCGGGAGTGCCAGGCTGATCCGGGGTTACCGGGTCGGTGGCAAGAGCGTCCTTGGCGTAGGTGATGGACACCTTGAGGCCATTGGTCTCGGTGTTCAGGTCGCTCGGGGTGAAGGGCTGGTCGAAGTTTTCGGCCTTCTGATAGGCGCGCATCTCCTGGAGCAGTGCCTTGCACTTGACGTAGGTGTTCTCGGTGGCAGCCTTGCCGGCCTTGTTGGCTAGGGCAGTGCGGCCCTCGGTGGTCGTTTCGGCCAGCATGGCGGCGTCAACTTCCTTGTTCTGCTCGATGAGCTCATTCTGGAGGGCGTCAAGATAGGCATGGACGCCAGCACCGAGGGTGGCACGATTCTCGAAGGCAAGCGAGCTGATGTCCATAAAGACGTAGTTGATGGAGTTCTCAGGCTCTTCGTTGTTTACAACGTCTGTTTCGTCGCAGTGGTCGAAAGATACGGTCTGGTCGCTGAAGTAGGGGCTGACCTCGGTCATCAGGGCGGAGTACAGCGGGATGGCGATGGAGAATTCAGCTCGAGAGAGCATCTCCCATTGGATGGTCGCAATTTCAGGGTTGAGGCCGTTGCGAATCTGGAAGAGATGGGCCTCACCGTTGCGCTCGGTGCCGATGCAATAGGCGCCATCGGTGTTGGCGCTGAGGCCGGGAACGTTTTCGCCACGATTGCCAAAGGCGCGAATAAGTTCAAAAGTATTCCAACCGGACTTTTCGGGTTGGAAGAACAGCGGCTGCATTTCATTTACCATGGCGCCAACCTTAGCGCGCGGTTTTTCGCTAGTGTCCTGGACGATTTCATAGTCGGTGCCCTCAGTAAGCGGAGCCCCAAGGTAATCGCGGCCCTGGACGTAGCGCGACCAAGCGTGAACGGAAGTTTTGTCGATGGGCGAACCGTAGGTCTGGGCAACATCGAACTGTCCGTCGTCGAAATACTTGGCGAAACCCTTTTCTTCAGGTAGGGACTTAATGCCTTCGGAGTGAATGCAGTTTACGGTGTCATCGAGGTTAACCTTGAAGTTGAGATTGCTGATATTGGGATTGAGCGATGCGATATCATCGGTCAACTTCATGGCAATCCACTGATGGCCGGAAAGCGCGGCGAACAGCCAGGTCTCATTGTTGTCGGCAATGATGAGCTGGTCGTTGGCGTTGGCGCCCTGTTCGTTAATGAGCCTGCCGATGAGCTCGACTCCCTCGCGGGCCGTGCCGCTCTCGCCAAGGATGACGCCGGCGTAGACGTATTCGCTGATGCCTGTTTTGGTCAGGGGATCTGCGGCCTTTGCTTCGTCATTCATGCTCGTGCTCAGCGTGGCAGAGCAAGAAACGCCCTTCTCGTTAATTCCCGCTTCGGAGTAGGCGTCCCAGCGTCCGTGCCACTGCGAAGGGTGGTCGCGCACGTAGCTATAACGATATGTGGTCTTGGTCGAGGTGTATGCGAAGTCGGACTCGTCTGAGCCGTAGATATGGCCGGGACCATGCGAGGGTTCAATGCCATAGTGCTTGAGGTAACGTGTGCCAACGTCCTCGGTGCGGCCATAATACGTATTGCCATCGGCCGTTAGGTTTTTGCCCATGTAGATCTGCGTGCAGGCGAGCGCAGAGGTCGGCATGGACATGATGGTTGCAGCTCCAAAGGCGAGGCCTATGCCTAGCTTCTTGAGCGCGTTGACGGGGTGAGTTTTCCTCATAATCCCTCCCAGCGTGCGAAAGCCCTCTGTCGCCAGAGGGCTTCAGCCAATAAAGACACCCCACTAGCGTAACGAACTGGAAACAATATTCATCTATGAAAGATACTTACTCGATAAGCGTAATGAAATATGCGATGAGTGGTTAATTATACTCAGTTTGTAGCTTTAGCCAAATAAAGACTCCCTGCAATTACTGCACCTGAATAAAGCGTCTGGAAATACCCGAAATGAAAAATCCCCCGCTGTTTGGCAAATGCATAAACAGTAGGGGAGACGAAAATTGGATGAATATCATACCAATGTGGAATTACTTCTTCCGACGGTGGATCACGTTGATTGCATAGCCTACGAGCATGGCCAAAACAATGACGATAAAGCCGAGCAGGGGATTGTCGTTCATGGGGTCCTCCTATTTACCGAGTGGCGAGAATTCATCGACGATGAGGTCGAGGCATTGCGGAAGCGCGCGGGCTCCAAAGACGCCCGAATTGCTGGAGATAATCTCGCCATCGAACTGCATGCCCAGCGACGGGGTGCAGGTGATTTTGGCTTCCTTGGTCTGGATGATCTTGAACTGCGGGCGCCCGAGTACCTTGCCGGCGGGGTCAAGCGCAGCGGTGATCACGGTAGGCAGCAGCTGCACGGTGCGCACGGGTTCGATGACTGCAATGTCGACCATGCCATCGTTCATGCGGCAGTCGGGGAACAGGTTGATGTCGTTTTGGATGACCGAGGTATTGCCGGCCATGCAGCAGATGCCGTCGAGCTCCTCGACAATGCCGTCATGCTCAATGGTAAAGTGCGCTACCGTAGGGTTGGGCGTGGCGAGTGCAGAGAGGAAGTAGGCGATCTCGCCGATGTCGTTTTTGGTGGGGGCGGCCTTCATCATGATCTCGGCGTCGAAGCCCGAGCCGGCGATGATGATGAAGCCGTGGCGCTTCTCGTTGCCGTTCTCGTCGAGCCAAAAGAGCTCGCCCATGTCGACTTTGACCGTGCGACCGGCGCGGCAAGCCTTGGCAAGCGCCGCTGCCTCGGGGGCATTGCCGATGTTGTTGAAGAACAGGCAGGCTGTACCGGAGGGGAAGACGAGCGTGGGGACACCGCATCCGCGCATCTGGTCGAGCACGTTGGAGACGGTGCCGTCGCCGCCCGAAACGACCACGCGATCAAACTCGCGCACGTCTGCCACGGCGTCCTCGGGCTCCATGCCATCGCCGATAAAACGCATCACGACCTCGTCGCCGCCCTGCGCGAGGGCGTGCGTGAATGCGTAGATTTCATCTGAGCTGGGGCCCGATGCCGGGTTGTGGATGATAAGGCAGCGCATACTTACGTTCCCGTTCTGTGACTAACCGAGTATAGTTGTAAGGCAATGCCGATATCCTACCCGTGTTTTTCGGGCCTAACCTTATTCGATGGGTTGATATGTACATTTCCACACATCAGGCTCTACTCGACTTTTGCCAGCGCGCCCGTGAGTTCGACGCGATTGCCGTCGATACCGAGTTTTTGCGCGAGCGCACGTTCCATCCGCGTCTGTGCTTGGTTCAGATTGCCACCCCTGCCGAGAGCGTCGCGGTCGATCCCCTGGTAATCGACGACCTATCGCCGCTGGCCGAGCTTATGGCAGACGAGAGCGTGACTAAGGTCTTCCACGCCTGCTCGCAGGATATGGAGGTTATGCTCCATACCGTGGGCGTGCTGCCACGACCGATTTTCGATACGCAGGTCGCCGCTGCCTTTTTGGGCGAGCGCCAGCAGATTTCGTATGGCGCGCTTGTTCAGACGTTTTGCGGCGTCTCGCTGCCCAAGACCGAGTCGCTGACCGACTGGTCGCGTCGCCCGCTGACCGATAAGCAGATTGAGTACGCGATTGATGACGTCAAGTACTTGATCGTCGCCTATACCGAGATGATGAGTCGCCTGCGCGAGTTGGGCCGTGTGGACTGGGTGCTCGACGAGCTACGCCCGCTGGCTGACGAGTCGCACTATCGTGCCGACCGTCACGAGGCATTCCGCAAGGTCAAGCGCATCAACTCGTGCAGCCGCCACCAGCTGGGCATCGCGCGCGAGCTCGCCGCCTGGCGCGAGGACCGCGCCGAGCGCCGTAACATCCCGCGCAAGTGGGTCATGTCCGACGACACGCTGCTTGCGCTCGTTAAGCGCAATCCCGTGCGCGTTGAGGAGTTCCGTAGCATTCGCGGTACCGATCAGTTGGGGGAGCGCGACGTGGACGGTGCGCTCATGGCTATCAAGCGCGGCGCGAGCTGCCCGCACGATCGCCTGCCGCTCATGGTGCGCGGGCACCGTCAGATTTCGCCGGAGTTGGAGAGCGTGACGGACCTGATGTATGCGCTCATTCGCCTAGTTGCCGAGCGCTCGGGCGTGGCGACCTCGGTCATTGCCTCGCGCGATGACCTGGCCGACTATATTGAGCATCCCGAGCAGAGCCCCTTGCGCGAAGGCTGGCGCTTTGAGCTTGTGGGCTCGCGTCTGGACGATCTGCTTTCCGGCAATATGGGACTCACCGTGAAGGACGGCAAAATCGAGCTTCTGTAGGGAAGCCTAGCCGGTTGAGTGGGTAGAATGCCTCCAACGTGTAATTCGATTCGGAGGAATTCGCATGCCTTATTACTATGGTTACGGCTTTGGCATCGACCCGCTGTACCTGCTGGTTGTTCTTGTTTGTACAGTGCTTGGCCTTGCTGCGCAGAGCTATATCAATTCGACGTACAAGACCTGGTCCAAGGTTCGCTCGGACGGCGACACGGGCGCCACGGTTGCTCGCCGCATGCTTGACGCCATCGGTTGCAATGCCGTGGGTATCAAGGGTGTCGCCGGTGAGCTCACCGACCATTACAACCCGCAGGATAACAACCTGTATCTGTCGGATGCCAACCGTTCGGGCGGTTCGGTCGCAAGCGTTGCCGTCGCCTGCCACGAGGCGGGCCATGCCGCCCAGCGTCAAAGCGGCTATGCCATGATGAAAGTACGTACCGCCCTCGTGCCGGTCGTCAACTTTACCCAGAACACCTGGACCATCGTGTTGCTCTTGGGCCTGTTTATGAACATTGCCGGGCTCACATCCCTCGCGTTGCTCTTCTTCTCGTTTAGTGTACTGTTCCAACTCGTTACGCTGCCTGTCGAGATTGACGCCAGCCGACGCGCCGTGGCGTACATCGAGCAGTCGGGTATGAGTTCCAAGCAGGTCAACGGTGCCAAGAAGGTACTGACGGCCGCCGCGCTTACCTATGTTGCCGCTGCGCTCACCTCGATTATTCAGCTGCTCTATCTTATGGCTCGCTACAACAGAAACTCCAACCGATAACAAATTGGGTCGCTGGGCGCCGCGGGGATTCGTGTCCCCGCGGCGCTGTACTATGTGTTGGACTTAAATTTGCGCAGGGTCGAAGCCCTTGTGCACGATGACGAAAGGAGGCTGCGTGGCAGGCTGGAATCTGACCGGCAATACCGTTTCCGCCGAGTTTGACGGTTCGGACGAGCGGGAGCGCAAGGAGCTCAGCGTGAGCCAGGCGGTAGAAATCGCCGCCGGTGCGCTCGATGCCATTCCGCAGCTGAGTGTCCTGGGCGAGGTCACGGGTTTCCGTGGTCCCAACGCCCGAAGCGGCCACTGCTACTTCCAGATTAAAGACGACTCGGCCGCCGTCGACTGGATCATCTGGGAGGGCGCCTATCTCAAGCGTACCTTCGATCTGCGTGACGGCATGCAGGTGAGCTTTAAGGGCAGCTTCAACCTCTATAAGCCCACGGGTCGTATGAGCTTTGTCGCTCGCTCGTTTTCGCTGGCGGGGGAGGGTCTGCTGCGTCAACAAGTGGCGCAACTGGCCGAAAAGCTACGCCGTGAGGGTCTGATGGACGAAGCGCGCAAGCGCCGCATACCGGTGTTCTGCTCGCGCGTGGCGGTCGTCACCTCGCTTTCGGGTGCCGTAATCGATGACGTCAAGCGCACGCTGCGCCGTCGCAACCCGCTTGTCGAGCTTGTTTGCGTGGGGGCTAAAGTTCAAGGCGAGGGTGCGCCGTCAGAGCTCATTGAAGGCCTGCGCCGCGCCGCTGCCCTTACGCCGGCGCCC
>CAJLAN010000091.1 GCA_905204635.1 uncultured Collinsella sp.
GAGCCAAAAAAATCGGCCGCATGCGAACCCGTGGAGGGATTCGCATGCGGCCGACAGGGGGTATGCGGCAAAAGTTAGGCCATAAGCAGGCCGGTCTCCGAGACGTTCTTGTACCAGTACGCGCTCGCCTTGGGATAGCGCTTCTGGCTCTCAAAGTCGATGTAGAACAGGCCATAGCGCTTGTTATAGCCGTTGGTCCAGGAGAACTGGTCCTGCAGCGACCACACAAAGTAACCGTCGACGTTCACGCCGCCGTCGATCGCCTTGAGGATCCACGCGAGATGCTGACGCATGTAGTCGATACGAGGGGCGTCATCGATAAAACCGTCCTCGAAGTCGTCCTTATAGCCCATGCCGTTCTCGGTGATGTAGATCTTCTTGTAGTTGGGGTAATCGTTCTTAATGCGGAGCAGCAGGTCGTAGAGGCCCTCAGGATAGATGATCCAGTCCCAATCGGTGGTGGGTATGCCTTCGCGCACACATGACTCGCCCACGCCCTTGAGGAACCAGCGCGAGGAGCCCTTGTCGCCGGTGCCATTGTGGTTGATGTCGTTTTCGCCCTCGGCGGCACGCAGGAACTGGCACTTGTAGGTGTTGACGCCCAGGCAATCGTTGTAGGGGAGCGCGGCGGTCAGCGCGGCGATGTCCTCGTCGCGGACGTCGAGCTCGCCGCCGGCGATATGGGCCAGCTTGGTCGCAGCCTCCATGGTGTCGGCTGCATAGTGGCCGCGGAAGGTGGCGTCGAGTACCCAGCGGTTGTTGATGACGTCGGCCATGCGAGCTGCCTCGCAGTCGGCAGCGTTGTTGGGGTCGAGGGGATACTTGGGCTCCAGGTTCTGGACAATGCCGATCTCGCCCTCAAAGCCGCCCTCATGGAAGGCGACGACAGCCTTGGCGTGGGCCACCATCATGTTGTGCATGAGCTGGAAGGCCTTGTCCAGGCGATACTTCTCGCCGTGCGGCCAGTTGCCGACGATAAAGCTGCCCTCGGCGGTCGCGGGAATCTCGTTAAAGGTAAACCAGTGCTTGACCTCGGTGAACTCGGCAAAGCAGAACTTGGCGTACTCGACAAAGGCGTCGATCGTCGTGCGCGTCAGGAAGCCCTCGCCGCCGTTCTGGTAAAAGACTTCGGGCGTATCAAAGTGATCGAGCGTGACATAGGGGATAACGCCGGCTTTATTGCAGGTGGCAAAGAGCTCGTGATAGAAGGCGACACCCTCGGGGTTGATCTCGCCAGTACCGTTGGGGAAGATGCGGCTCCAAGCGATAGAGACGCGGATACCGTTGATGCCGAAGCGCTGGCACAGGTCGATATCGACCGGATACTTGTTGTAGAAATCGCTTGCGGGGTCGGGGGAGAAGCGACCCTGAGCAGCCAGGAAATCGTCCCAGGGCACTTTGCCCTTGCCGTGCGTGCGGGTCTCGCCCTCAACCTGGTAAGCGGCGGTGGCGCCGCCAAACACAAAGCCGTCAGGGAACTGCATGGGGTTGTTCATGAGTCATCCTTTCTGTGGGATACGAATAGGGAGAGGTGCCCGAACTGGGGATTCGGGCACCAACAGAGGGAGGTAACTAGTCGAGGTTCTCGCGGAGCCACTTGATGGCGCCGGCGGGGTCGCGGGTGAGGTCGATATATTCCTTACCGCGCGGAGCGAGCAGCTTAATGCCCAGGCGATCGGTGTCGGCCTTCATGTCGTTGTAGTAGCTACGAACCTGCGGGGCAAGCACGATAACGTCGTACTGATCCATGATGGCAGTGTGCTGGCCATAGGCGCCTGCGGAGGAAGCAATATTCTCTCCGGTCTGCGCGGCACCTTCCTTGATGGCGTTGGCAAGCATGGCAGAGGTGCCGGCGCCGGCGCACAGGACGAGGACCTTCAGGCCATCGACATCCTTCTTGGCGGATGCGTCGGCGGCGGGCTCGGGCTGATCGGCGACAGGCTTGCTGTCAGCGGCAGCGGCGGTCGGCTCGACGGCAGCGGTGGCCTGCTCGACAGCGGGCGCAGAGGTGCTGGCGGCGATGGTGGCAGCACCATCGGACTCGAGACCCAGCTCGGCGGCGCGCTCGGCTTCCTGGTCGCAGAGCAGCTTATCGTATGCCTTCAAGAACGGCAGGTAGATGATGGCGTCCAGCAAGATGATGATCGCGACAAATACCAGGGCGATAAGCTGGAAGTTCGTGGTGATGAAGATGCCGATGGGGGCAGGGGTAGCCCAAGGCACCACGAAGGAGAAGCCGTTCATGCCCACGTTGTCGATAAAGAACTTGGCAACACTTACGTTGACGCAGCCGGCGGCAACAAAGGGGATGAGCATGTAGGGGTTGAGGATCATGGGCGCGCCAAAGAGCAGCGGTTCGTTGACGGCGAAGGCAACAGGAACAATCGAGGCCTTACCGACGGCTTTGAGCTGCTTGGACTTCATAAAGAGAATCAGCAGAAGCGGAACGATGAACGTGGCGCCGGTGCCGCCGAACTCACCCACGAGCGACATGTTAAAGGTGAGGGAGTGGGCGGGGTGGCCACCGGCCAGCAGAACCTGCAGGTTCTCGGCCTGGTTGGCAAGACGGATGGGGTCGATGCCCGGCTGGACAATCGAAGGGCCGTGGACACCGATGAACCAGAAGAACGCGGTGGCTGCCTGAATAAGGATGAGTCCGGGGTAGGTCTCTGCCGCAGTGAAGAGCGGGGAGAGCAGTTTGATAAGCAGCTCGGAGAACGGAACGCCCATGAGGTTGCGCACAACCACATCGATGATGCCGCAAATGATGACAGCGCCGCCAAAGGGGATGATGTCGCGGAAGTTCTGTGCGATGGCGCCCGGAACCTCCTTGGGCAGCTTAATGGTCAGATCGCGCGAGACGCAGAACTTATAGACCCACACGGTAATGAACGCGGCGATATAGGCCGAGAACAGACCGCGCGTACCCATGCTGGTGCAATCGAAGACAGAAAGCTCGGAGCCGTTGAACTTGGTGGTGAACTGCGTAACAGCGAGCAGCAGCATGCTGCACTGGGCGGCAACCATGGTGGAGCCGTCGTTGAGCACCTTGCCGGCGGGCATGCGACGGTTGATGGAAGCCGTAAAGTTCTTGGCGGTGGTGCCGGCAACCATGATGCCCATGACGCCCATGGTGAAGTTGTACAGCTTGTTGCACCAGTCGATGAGCGGCTGGGGCAACGTGATTCCAACTACGCCGGGAAGGGTGGCGATCAGCAGAAAGATCGAAGAGGTAAGGACGATGGGCATGCACCCAAGGAATCCGTCTTTGATGGCCTGGAGGTAGATGTTTCTCGAGATCTTCTCGAAGAACGGTTGATGCTTTTCGAGCATCTTTACGATGGCGTCCATAGAGCTCCTTTGCTACTTGATGCGCGATGCATGTGGATGGAACTGGTCGCCGATGGATGGTCAGGACTGCCCGGAAACCTTCCTGCTTAAGGAAGGCATTGCGAAATGACAACGTTGTCATTTCGTTAATGACAACGTAAGACATTTTTGGAAGAGCAACAAGGATATACGGGTGAGCGGTCGATATTGTCCGGTAAACGGTTGATTTGTCAGTCGGGCAGGTAGTGTATGCTAGAACGCAAAAAGCAAGCGATGCAAAACCGACTGGAGAAGTAGTGGCAACGATGGACAAGAAAAATGTCTCAATGAACGATGTGGCGATTGCTGCGGGTGTTTCTCTCAAGACGGTTTCGCGTGTGATCAACGAGCCCGATAGCGTGCGAGAGTCGACACGCGATAAGGTTCATTCCGCAATGGAGGCGCTCGGGTTTCGAACCAACTTTGCCGCGCGTTCGCTCAAATTGGGTCGTTACGGGTGCATCGGCGTGGTGCTGTTCCACTTGTCGGGCGGTGCCGTGGACATGATTGACGGTATCGCCGATGCCGCCGAAGAACGCGGTTTTGCGCTTACGATGATTAAGAAGCGCGCGGGGGAGAAGATGACCCTTGCCGAAGCGGCGCGTAGGATGTCGCAACTGCCTGTTGATGGCATGATCTTCAACCTGCGTCAGATGGTCGATGACTTTGATACCTTTGAGGCACCGAAGGGCCTCAAGACGGTGATTATCACGCCGATGGAGCATCCTACCTGCTCTACCGTTAGTGACGATCAAGAGGGTGGTGCGCGCATGGCGTGCGAGTACTTCTTAAATCGTGGGCACAAGAACGTATACTTCGTCTCTGGTAAGAAAGAGTCGCTGTCGAGCCAGTGTCGTATGAAAGGTTGGCGTGCGGCACTCGAGGCGCGTGGCATTGAGCCGCCCGAGCCTCTGCAAGGCGATTGGAATGCGGATAGTGGCTATGCCGCGGGCCTTGTGCTTGCCGATAAACCCGATTGTACGGCGGTCCTCGCTGCTAACGACTGCATGGCAAACGGCGTGATGATGGCTCTACGTGACAAGGGTCTGAGTGTGCCCGACGACGTGTCCGTGATCGGCTTCGACGATGAGCTCTACAAGACGATTCCCAACTCGATTCTGACGTCGGTGAAGTTTCGCCACCGCGAGCTGGGCATCCGTGCGCTTAACGAGGTCGTCGCAGGTCTGGAAGCCCCGAGCTCCAGAAGCCGTACGCTTGTCTCGGGTGTGTTGGTCGAGCGTTCCAGCGTAAAGGACCTGCGGGTGTAGACGTGCTCGGCCTGTTCATCTCAATCTGTAACAGGTGGGACCCGAAAACTCGGCTAGATGTTACAGATTGAGATGAACAGGAGGACGGGTGCGGTCTAAACAAAATGGCCCGCGCATCACACATCGATGCGCGGGCCATTATTTTCTGCGAGCGGCAGGTGGCGTCAGCGTATTATGCCTCGAGGTTTTCCTCGATCCAGGCGACGGCACCCTTGGGATCCTTAGTGAGGTCGATGTACTGTTTGCCCTTGGGCGACAGCAGCGTGATGCCCAGGCGGTCGGTGTCGGCCTTCATCTCGTTGTAATAGGTGCGAACCTGCGGAGCCAGGACGATGACGTTGTACTGGTCCATGATGGCGTAGTGGCTGCCGTAGGCACCGGCGTTGGCGGTAATGTCGATGCCCAGCTCGTCGGCGCCTTCCTTAAGCGCGTTGGCGAGCAGTGCAGAGGTGCCGGCGCCAGCGCACAGAACCAGAACCCTCAGATCCTTGCCCTTAAGGGCGGACGGAGCTGCGGAGGCCTCAGTGGCAGAAGCGGTCTCGACAACGGGAGCCTCAACGGCGGGGGCGGCAGCGGTCTTGACGGCCTTGGTCTCCTCGGCCTCTTCTTCGGCCAGGGTCTCGGCCTCCTGCTTGCACAGGACGTTGTCGTAGGCCTTGCAGAACGGGTAGTAGATCAAGAAGTCAACGACCAGCAGGACGACAACCAGGACCAGAGAAATCGGCTGGAAGTTGGTGTCGATGAAGGTGCCGATCGGTCCGGGGAGTGCCCACGGCATGGCATAGATAAAGCCGTTCATGCCCAAAAAGTCGATGAAGAACTTACCAATGAGGACGTTGGCCACGGGGGCAAACAGGAACGGGATCAGGAAGTACGGGTTGAGGATGATGGGCGCGGCGAACAGCAGCGGCTCGTTGACGGCGAACATCACGGGTACGACAGAGGCTTTGCCGACGGCCTTGAGCTGCTTGGAGCGCATAAAGAGCAGGAAAATGATCGGGACAATGAACGTGGCGCCGGTGCCGCCGAGTTCGCCGATGTAGTTACCGAAGTTCTCGGTCAGGGCGAGGGCGGGGTGACCGCCGGCCTGCAGCGTGGCGAGGTTGGTGGTGATGTTGCCAAACAGCGCAGCGTTGAGGGCAGGCTTAACGACCGAGGGGCCGTGGATGCCCATGAACCAGAACAGCGGGATCATGAACCAGATGAGGGCGAGGCCGGCGTAGGAATCGGCGGCGGCGAACAGCGGGCTCACCAGCGTGGAGATGACGTTGGCAAACGGGACGGCCAAGCAGGTGCGGCAGATAACGTCGATGACGGCGACAAACAGGATGGAGAAGCTGAAGGCGAAGATGTCGCGGAAGTTCTGGGCGATGGCGCCGGGGACTTCTTTGGGCAGCTTGATGGTGATGTCGCGCTTAATGCAGAAGACCGGGAGCTTGACCGTGGCAAATGCGGCGACAAAGGAGCTCAGCAGGCCCTTGGTGCCCATGTTGTCGGTAAAGAACACCGAGACATCGGCGCCGTCGATCTTGGCACTCGTCTGGGTAACGGCCAAGATGAGCATAGCGCACATGGCGGCGACCATGGTGCTCGTGGCGTTGATGGCCTTGCCGGCAGGCATGCGGCGGTTCTTGGAGCCGGTCAGCGCGCTTGCGGTGGTGCCGGCGACCATGATGCCCACGACGCCCATCGTGAAGTTGTAAACCTTGTTGCAGAAGTTCACGACGTCGACGTTCCACCAGTCGGGCAGCGTAAA
This sequence comes from uncultured Collinsella sp., assembly GCA_905204635.1. Classification (GTDB taxonomy): domain Bacteria; phylum Actinomycetota; class Coriobacteriia; order Coriobacteriales; family Coriobacteriaceae; genus Collinsella. The sequence goes on from CAJLAN010000091.1 coordinate 6,394, forward strand.
GCCGCCGACCGTGGCGACAACGCCCGGCAGGGTCGAAATAAGCAGGAAGACAGAAGAAGACAGGATGATGGGCATTGCTGCCAAAAAGCCGTCTTTAATGGCCTGAAGGTAGATGTTCTTAGAGACCTTGTCGAAGTACGGCTGACCTTTCTCCAAGAACTTAACGATCGATTCCATAGTTCACGCTCCTCTTTGCATGAAATCTTAATGGCATGGACGTTGAAAACCTATATGGTCTCCCGCTTGCTAAAAGCCCGGGTGCAGGCGGGGTCGGTCCCAGAGAGAGGGGAGCGGCTGGGTTTGTATCGCATAG
>CAJLAN010000092.1 GCA_905204635.1 uncultured Collinsella sp.
GGGCCTATATCGACGCGATTCGTCAGCATATCTAGGCTGCTGTGCTCCGCACGGTTCAAGTCTCTTTATGACAGTCCAGACTGATATAGGAAGCATCTATATCAAACTGTTATAAACGTATATTTTACGATGGTCATATGAGCGCTCATACTCTGTCCCAGTAAAGCAACCAATGCAAAGGGAGATATCTATGAGCACTTCGATTCAACCGAACGCGCCGTTTCGCGCCGATATCGTCGGCAGCTTTCTTCGTCCACAGGCCGTAAAGGACGCCCGTGTCGCCTATGCTGCGGGCCCCCTCGACGCCGCCGGCCTTAAGGCCGTCGAGGATGAGGCCATTCGCGACCTGGTGGACAAGCAAAAGTCCGCTGGCCTGCAGGTGATTACCGATGGCGAGTTTCGCCGCAGTTACTGGCACCTCGACTTTATGTGGGGGCTCAACGGCATTGAACGCCGTACCTCGCGTACGGGCTATATGTTCCACGACGAGGAGACCACAGCCGACACCGCCGTGGTAACCGGCCCCATTAGCGGCGAGAACCACCCGTTCGTCGAGCATTTTAAGTTCGTCAAGGCGCTTGAGGGAGAGGGCCACGTTGCACGCCAGACCATCCCGGCGCCTATCCAGACGTTCTCTGAGGTTACGCTCGATCGCTGCGACGGCCAGCAGGAGAGCCTGCGTGCCGTCTATAAGACCGACGAGGAACTTGCCGACGCCATTGCAGCCGCTTATCGCACGGTGATCGCCGACCTGTACGCAGCAGGCTGCCGCAACATCCAGTTTGATGACTGCACCTGGGGCATCTACTGCGATACCGATTTTGTCGCCAAAACCGGCATGAGCCCGGTCGACCTGCAAAAGGTAAGCGAGCTGGGCGTGGCACTCAACAACGCCGCCATCGAGGGCAAGCCCGACGATCTGGTCATCAACACGCACGTGTGCCGCGGCAACTACCACTCCACCTACGCTTTTGAAGGCGGCTACGACCCTATCGCTCCGTATCTGTTCGCACATGAGAACGTCGATGCGTTCTATCTGGAGTTCGACACACCCCGCGCCGGCGGTTTTGAGCCGCTCAAGTACGTTGCCCCGGGCAAGAAGGTCGTGTTGGGCTTGGTAACCACCAAGGCGGCTGAGCTTGAGGACGAAGACGTTATCGTCGAACGTATCCATGAGGCCGCAAAGTACGTGCCGCTCGAGAACCTGTACCTGTCGCCCCAGTGCGGCTTTGCCAGCTGCGAGATTGGCAACAAGCTGACCGAGGACGAACAGTGGGCAAAGATCGCGCTGGTCAAGCGCATTGCCGAGCGCGTTTGGAAGTAACGTTACCGTTTGCAGGTGACGGCGCGCGCGAGACATGGCGTATCACGTACAATGGTTCGGATCGTATCGTTCGGGCAGGTTATCCGATATGCCCGATCGCCCTTCCATTCGAAAGGACATCCATGTCCCAGTCCTCGACGCCCGCCGTATCTGAACTCGAGGAGACTGTCGAATAGTAGTTGTGTTCAGCTAAATCAAAAAATGGCGCCCGTGCGTACGCGTGGACGCCATTTTTAATGCGTCAGTATCCAGTGGATGCCGCGCGCCATGCGCAGGTCAGTTTGGGCAAAGTGGTTGCCGGGGTTGAGCTCCAGCGTTGTTGGAATGTCATGCTCGATAAACAGCTCTTCCATCGCACGCGTATCGTCGAGTACGTGCCGCATCATGCGGTTGGGTGTCTTGGTTTCCTTTTTACCGAGCGACAGATAGGCGGCGTCGGGCGTGGCTGTCATCGTGCGCTCTCGCGCGTAGTCGATAAAGCCGGGGAACCACAGCGACCCCGATGCACTTGCCGCGCGCTCAAAGACATCTGTTTGCCAAAGTGCCCACAGGGAAAAAAGACCCGCCAACGAGTAGCCGGCAATGCCGCGCCAGGTGGGCGGGCAGGGAAGTGATGATTCGGCCTCTGGGATTATCTGATTCAGCAGTTCATCGAGAAACTCAGACGCCTGTCCGCCAAAGGACTCGGCATCTCGTATAGTTCCCTCACATTCCCAGGGGCTCAGCTCGCGATTCCAATCGAGCCCTCCAATGGCGACAAGGGTGAATGGCGGGCAGTCGAGCTCTCGGCAGCGCTCGTAGACTTCACTACCGTCGCCCATAACCACGGGGAGGTAGATGACGGGCGCGCCTTCCACACACTCTGAATAAACGGTTATCTGCTTATGATGCGCTTCCAAGGCAGGCTTCTCTCGGTGTTGTGATATTGACAGCCTCAATTGTCGCACGCTGGCACGGGGGCAGACGCTAAAAGAAAGGCGCGGAGCCGCTCGATGCGATTCCGCGCCTTGTTGTTTTGCTTTAGCAGACTATGCCGCTACGCTACAAAGAAGTAGACGAGGAAGGCGAGGGCTGCGATCCACATGAGCGGCTTGATCTTGGAAGCCTCGCCCTTAAAGAGCGCGACGACTACGTAGGCGATAAAGCCCAGACCGATGCCGGCAGAGATGGAGTAGGTGAAGGGCACGCCGGCGACAATCATGAACGCCGGGAAACCCTGCGACACGTCGGACCAGTCAATCTCGGAGGCCTCGCTCATCATGAGGTAGCCGACGTAGACCAGAGCACCGCAGGTGGCGGCGCTGGAAACGATGGTGACGATGGGGGAGAAGAACGCGGCGAGAATGAACAGCACGCCGGTGGTGACGGAGGTGAGGCCCGTGCGGCCACCGTCGGCAGCACCAGAGGTGGACTCGACGAAGGTGGTGATGGAGGAGACGCCCATGAAACCGCCCACAGCAGCGGCGGCGGAGTCGACGATCAGAATCTCCTTGATATTCTCGACGTTGCCGTCGTCGGTGAGGAACTCGCCCTGCTTGGCCACGGCCATCGCGGTGCCCATGGTGTCGAAGAAGTCACTCATGAGCAGCGAGAACGAGATGACGAGGAGCGCGGGGTCGGTAAGGACCTTGACGATGGCGGGCACGCCGCCGGCGTCGGCGATGGGGCCACCGATGCTCGAGAAGTCGAGCGGGGCGATGATACCGGTCGGAGCCTGGGTCACACCTAGGGGGATACCGGCGATGACGGCGACGACGATGCCGATGAGCAGCGAGCCGGGGACGTTGCGGCAGGCGAGGGCGACTGTCACCAGGATGGAGATGATGCCGACGATGAAGGTGGGGGAGGTGATGTCGCCCAGACCGACGAGTGTACCGGCGCCAGCGGTGATAATGCCGGCATCGCACAGGCCAATCATGGCGATGAACAGGCCCAGACCCACCGAGATGGCGTGACGCAGGACAACCGGGATGGCGTCCATGATGGCCTCGCGCAGGCCACAAAGCACGAGCAGCAAGATGACGACGCCCTCAAGGAAGATGACGCTCATGGCCACGTGCCAGTCACCGCCGCAGACGGTGGTGGTGATTCCAGCGATCATCGCGTTGACGCCTAAGCCCGACGCGCAGGCGAGCGGGCGGTTGGCGAAGATGCCCATGCAGATGGTCATGATGCCGGCGCCCAGGCAGGTGGCGCAGGCGAGCGCTCCCGCATCGATGCCGGCGCCCGAGAGCACCGCAGGGTTGACGGCGATGATGTAGGCCATCGCCAGGAATGTTGTCAGTCCAGCGCGAAGTTCGGTCCCGATTGTGGACTTGCGCTCACTGACGTGAAAAAGTTCGTCCATGCATACCCTTTCCTTGTTCGGCCCCGAGTTTAGGCCGATTGACACGAACTCACCCACTATAGCCCCTTTACGACGCTGTTGTTCCTCGCATGTTGATGTTCGGCGCTTTGTAGCAGACGGGCGGTATTTTCCGTATGAAAATGTGTGGGTACCGTATACTTAAGCGGTTACAACGACCCCTATGGAGGAACGTATGATTAAAGAGCTCTGCCACGACGAGGCTATTCTGTCCCAGCGTTGCGAGGTCGCGACCGTCGAGGACGAGTCGGTGGCACAGGACCTGATCGATACCATCAAGTCGCTCGACGATGCCGGCTGCCTTGCCGCTAACCAGATCGGCGTCACCAAGAAGGTCTGCGTCTACCTGGACGATGCCGGCGAGCCCCACGTGCTCTACAACCCCCGTCTGGTGTTTGGCCTGGGCGCCAGCAAGATGGAGGAGAGCTGCCTGACGCACGAGGAGGTCACCAAGTCCACGCGCTATATCAAGTGCAAGGTTGCCTTTGACCAGATCGTCGACGGCAAGATGAAGGAGTGCCGTCGCGACTACGCGGGCTTTGAGGCACAAATGATCCAGCATATGATTGACCACTGTCTAGGAAAGTTGGTCTAAGGGGACCAAAGCACCGCACTTTGACCCCTTAGACGACCTGCGGGGTTAACTTGGTTGAGCTTATCCAGCTTGAATAGTCCGGGCGTGACATTGTTGTCATGTCCGGGCTTTTGTGTTTAGCGCCTTTTTGTTTGGAGACAATGAAATTAGCAAGAACGTAAAGCTAGGAGGCGCTATGTGTACGAGTATTCGATTTACCGATAATTCTGGCCACATGTATCTGGGCCGCAATCTCGACTGGAGCTTTGACTACGGCCAACAGGTTCGCGTGATGCCGCGCGGGTTTCACATTCCGTATTCGTTTATCGACGACGCGACAGCGGCGCACGCGGTGATCGGTATGTGCATCGATTACAGGAACTACCCTATGTTCTTCGATTGCGGCAACGATGCGGGCCTCGCCGTGGCGGGTCTCAATTTCCCGGGTTATGCCGAGTATGCCGAGGGCCCGGTTGATGGAAAGACCAATATCGCGGCCTATGAGTTTCCCCTGTGGGTGGCAGCGACGTTCTCGACGGTCGATGAGGTCGAGGCCGCGCTGCGCGACACGGTGATTGTCGCCAAATCTGCCGGAGAGGGGCTGGGCGTGTCGCTGCTCCATTGGATTATCGGCGACAGCCAGCGCAGCATCGTGGTCGAGATGATGGCTGACGGCCTGCATGTATACGACGATCCGGTCGACACCCTTGCCAACCAGCCGACCTTCCCGTGGCACATGGAAAACCTGCGCACCTATATCACCGCCACAAGCGATTTTCCGCAGACGGCGACATGGCGCGGTGCCGAGCTCAAGCCCTATGGAGCCGGTGCCGGCATGCGCGGCATTCCGGGCGATTGCTATTCGCCGAGCCGTTTTGTAAAGGCGGCGTACCTCAATGCCAATTACCCGCAAAAGGAGAGCGAGACCGAAAACGTCGTTCGCATGTTCCGCTCGCTCGAGGGCGTGGTGATGATCGAGGGAGCGTCCAGGATGGGCGATGGCAAGTTCGAGAAGACTATCTACACCGGATGCTTTAGCGCGCGCACGGGCAATTATTACTACGCGATGTATGGGGATCCGTCGATTCGCTACGTGAGCCTGATGGATGCCGAGGGCGCGAGCCCCGAAAGGCTCGTGGTTCCCGAGCCACGTCGTTCGTAGCCGTTAGCTTTACCGCAATGCAAAGCGGCCCTGCATCTCCCGTGAGGTGCAGGGCCGCTGTCGTTGATTTGTGACGTCGCTAGAAGTTGGTGTCGTTGAGTTGTTCACTCTCGAGGCCGTCGAGCTGTTGCTGTTCGGGCGTATCGGCGACGCTCTCGAGCAGCTCGGTGGGATCGATGTTCATGTCCCTACCGGCCTCGTTGCCGTTGACCAAGTCGTCCGAGAAGATGTCGACTTCCATTTCCTCGGCCTCTTCGATCTGAACCTCGAGCGGCACCTGGGTGCGCACGAGCTTAACGGCCGGGCGCATGCGGGCAAACAGCGGCACGTACTCGATGATGATGGCCGAGTTCTCGAGACCGTACCAGCGTGCCGGGCTTCCGCAGGCGCGGCGGACGGCGTACTTGATGGCCATGACGCGATGGTCGTTGCGGTTGATGTCCGTTTCGGGGGCAAGCATCTTGCGCAGCATGCAAAAACGGAAGTCGCCCACGTTGCCGCGTGTCTCGTAGATGGAGTAAGTGTGATGCTGCGGCGGCAGCTCACCCGATGCCATCAGGTCGCCAACGATCTGGCGCAGGTAGGCGTTGATGCGCTGATTGACCTTAAAGCCCAGGTCCAAGCGTACGCGGAACAGGAAGTCTGTGCCAAAGGTCTCAACGGAATACTCGTGCGTATAGGGCTCGTCGGTAACGTGCACGTTGATGAACCAATATGCCTTGGCGCGCTTGGGGTGCTTGTCCAGGATGGAATAGAGCACGTCGCGGTCGAGCGTGAGCGGGTCGGGACTGTTGGTGAGAAATACCAGATTGTCAGCGAGCACGGGGTAGGTCTCGTCGTTGCGCAGGCGGTTGAGCTGATCGATGTACTTGGAGACGGGCAGTAGGATCGTTTGCGTGCGCTCGATGGCGGTGCCGCGACGCCACACATACATAAGGCCAAACAGCAGCGAGGCCAAGAAGATCATGACGTAGCCGCCGTCAAAGAACATGGTGAGGCACGAAGCGAAGAAGCACAGCTCAATGGCACCAAAGAGCAGGGCGAAGACGCAGGCACCCAGCTTGTGCTTGAGGATGCCGGCGATGTAGCTCGTCAAAAGCGTCGTGGTCATGAGCATAGTCACGGTAATGGCGAGGCCGTAGGCGCTCTCCATGCGCTCGGAGTTTTGGAACAGCAGCACGATGAAGATGCAGCCGACCCACATGATGTTGTTGACGAGCGGAATATAGAGCTGGCCCTTGGTGTCGCTGGGGTAGTGGATGCGCAGGTGCGGCATAAGG
>CAJLAN010000093.1 GCA_905204635.1 uncultured Collinsella sp.
TTGTCATTCAAAGAGGACGGCATGACCAGAAGGTCTATGCCGTCCTCTTTTCATGTCAATTTGTTCGCTCTGGTGGGCGCTCGCTGTCGGTACCAAAACATCGGCATCCCCAAGGGATCATTCAGTCATTGGGGACGTTCTTAAACGACTAGTCATTGGGGACGTTCTTGTTTGACTAGTCGTTTAAGAACGTCCCTAACGACTGCATAGGATGAGAGTGGATAATCTTCCGGTTTGAGCCTGCATTCAAGCTTAGAGTGGAAGATTATCCACTCTCATTTGTTATGTGTCCGAAAATCTACGCTCGTTTCTACTCTTCTTCCTACATTTGTAGGAACAGTTCGTGGAGGCGGGTGTCGTCGTCGAGCTCGGGGTGGAAGGTGACACCGAGCTGGTTGCCTTGGCGGGCGGCGACGATGCGGCCGTCGACTTCGGCTAGGGCCTCAGTGTCGCCGTGCACTTCGACGATGCGGGGCGCGCGGATAAACGTCAGAGGCACCTCACCGTCGATGCCAGCGACAGATCCTTGAGTGCGAAAGCTGCCGAGCTGTCTGCCATAGGCATTGCGCTCGACAAGTACATCCATGGTTGCCAAACGCGGTGTGCCCTTATCGTCATGGGACGCAAGATCGCGCGCCAACAGAATCAGACCGGCGCAAGTGCCCAGGACGGGCATGCCTTCAGCGATGCGGGCACGAAGCTCCTCGAGCATGCCCAACTCATCAAGCAGCTTGCCCTGAACGGTGGACTCGCCGCCAGGGAGGACCAGGCGATCAAAGTTCTGCTGCAAATCGGCCGCCTGCCTCAACTCAATACAGTGTGAGCCAAGCTCGGATAGTCTTGCCTCGTGCTCGGCAAAAGCGCCTTGGACCGCCAACACGGCGACCGTTTGGTCTGCATAATCGCTCATGTGCGATCCTTTCTGCTGGACTAGCGCCCGCGCTCTTCCATGATAATCTCGATCTCGTCGGCGTTGATGCCCACCATAGCCTCGCCCAGGTCCTCCGAAAGCTCGGCGATGAGCTTGGCATCGGTGAAGTTTGCCACGGCCTTGACGATGGCGGCGGCGCGCTTAGCCGGGTCGCCGCTCTTAAAGATGCCCGATCCGACAAAGACGCCTTCGGCGCCCAGCTGCATCATCAGCGCGGCGTCGGCGGGGGTCGCTACGCCGCCGGCGGCAAAGTTCACGACGGGAAGCTTGCCCGTGGCATGGACCTCGCGCACCAGCTCGACCGGAACCTGCAGCTGCTTGGCTGCCTCAAAGAGCTCGTCGTCACGCAGGGCAACTACGTCGCGGATCTGCTTTTGGATCTTGCGCATGTGGCGCACGGCCTGGACCACGTCGCCCGTGCCCGGCTCGCCCTTGGTGCGGATCATCGTGGCGCCCTCGGCGACGCGGCGCAGCGCTTCGCCCAGGTCGCGGGCACCGCAGACAAACGGGACGTCAAACTGGGTCTTGTCGATGTGGTAGACATCGTCGGCGGGGGAGAGAACCTCGGACTCATCGATGTAGTCGATCTCGATGGCTTGAAGGACCTGCGCCTCGACGATGTGACCGATGCGGCACTTGGCCATGACGGGGATGGAGACGGCCTCTTGAATGCCCTTGATCATCTTGGGGTCACTCATGCGCGACACGCCGCCGGCGGCGCGGATGTCGGCCGGGATGCGCTCGAGAGCCATGACGTCGCAGGCGCCTGCCTCTTCGGCGATGCGCGCCTGCTCGGGCGTGGTGACGTCCATGATGACGCCGCCTTTGAGCATCTGCGCGAGCTCGCGATTGAGTTTGACGCGATCGGCCTTGCTGGTCTGTTCTGCCATGGTTGCTCCCTTGGTTGGCATGTGCATTGCTTGACGGAACATCCTATCGGGGAGCTGGGTATGGCGAAATACTCAGTTTTCGAGATAATTACAAGGTCAGACCAATACCAGATTGAATGATTTAATAAGGTCAGGTGACAAACTCATGCTTGACTACAATTTGGAAAAACGCGGCGAAGCATCGCTCTATGAGTATGTTTACCAGCAAATTCGAGATGATATCGTTGCTGGGCGCATTGCGGCGGGAGAGCATCTGCCCTCCAAACGCGCCTTTGCCAGTCATCTGGGAATCAGTGTCATTACCATCGAGAATGCATATAGTCAGTTGCTTGCCGAGGGTTATATTTGCTCAATGCCGCGTCGTGGCTACTACGCTTGCGAGCTTCCGGATGCACCGGTTTTGCCTTTGGCTACGGGGATCATCGACCGAGATGCCGTCTCTGTGGGCCCCAGCGCGCATGATGTCAACGGACAGGTCGAGCGATTCGATGCGCTCTCTCCTTCCGCTTTGGAGGCGGCGCGGCTTTGGCAAAGCGCACTGCGGGCGACGCTGGCATCCGAAGACGAACGCGAGATCTTTTCGCCCGCACCAGCGCAGGGCACCGCTCGGCTACGACGCGCAATCGCTCGCCATCTGCGCGGGACACGGGGCATGAATGTTAATCCCGACAACATTGTTATCGGTGCGGGCGCCCAGCTGCTCGATACCATGTTGGTTCAGTTGCTTGGCGCGGACAAGGTGTATGCCGTTGAGGACCCGGGCTATTTGCGCCTGACGCGTATCTATCAGGCTATGGGCTGCGAAGTTCGACATATACCGTTGGATGATGAGGGCGTGGACTTGAGCGCTCTGCAGAAAGCCGGGGCCGATGTCCTTCACCTGATGCCGTCCCATCAGTATCCGACTGGCCTTGTGACGAGCATTGCGCGTCGCTATGCGCTGCTGAGCTGGGCCGCCGAGCGACCGGGTCGGTATCTCATCGAAGATGACTTTGATTGCGAGTTTCGTCTGGCCGGCAAGCCGATTCCCGCGCTTGCTTCGATTGATGCCGCTCAATCGGTCATCTACACCAACACGTTTTCGAAGAGCCTTTCATCGGCGTTGCGTCTAGCGTACATGGTGTTGCCCGATGAGCTGATGGAGCGGTTTAGGTGCAACCTTGGTTTCTACGCCTCGTCGGTGAGTTCTGTCGACCAGGTCGCTTTGGCTCGTTTGCTGGAATCGGGTGATTACGAGCGACATGTGAACCGCGTGCGCGTCCGTGCTCGCGAGGCGCGTGATGGCCTGATGGCGCTTGTGCGGAAGGTATTTCCGGCAGGAGAGGTCTCGATTGAGCATGCAGACGCGGGCCTTTACTGTGCCGTTGTCCTGGCCGAGGACAAGGCGGGGGAGGGTTTCGCGAAGGCTCTCGCTGACGCTCGTATTTCCTATGTCAATATCGCCGATTGCCTGTGGACGGGTGATCGGGCATCGACTAAGAACGCTCCATCTCGCGTCCTCATACAATACGACGACCTGAGCCCTCAGTCGCTCATCGTTCTTCAAGAACAGCTGCAATAAGCCAACGAAAAAGGCCCGAACCAATACGGTTCGGGCCTTATCGTGCTAGAGAATGTCTCTCAGGCGATTGGCTTAGCCGAAGTAGCGCTTGAGCAGGCCGGCGAAAGCCTTGCCGTGGCGGGCCTCGTCGCGAGCCATCTCGTGCACGGTGTCGTGGATGGCATCGAGGCCGGCGGCCTTGGCACGCTTGGCAAGATCGGTCTTGCCGGCGGTGGCGCCGTTCTCGGCCTCAACGCGCATCTCGAGGTTCTTCTTGGTGGAGTCGGTCACGACCTCGCCCAGGAGCTCAGCGAACTTGGCGGCGTGCTCGGCCTCCTCGTGGGCAGCCTTCTCCCAGTACAGGCCGATCTCGGGATAGCCCTCGCGATGGGCGACGCGAGCCATGGCCAGGTACATACCGACCTCAGAGCACTCGCCCTCAAAGTTGGCGCGCAGGTCGGCAACGATGTCCTCGGAGACGCCCTCCATCTTGGCGACGCCCACGACGTGCTCGGCAGCCCACTCGAGCTGACCCTCCTCCTGCTTCAAGAAACGAGAACCGGGAACGCCGCACTGGGGGCACTTGAAGTCCTCGGGCAGCTGGTCGCCGTCGAACTCTTCCACATAACCGCAAACGGGGCAAACAAACTTCATGATTCGATCCTTTCGATCGATGGCGATGGGGCGCTTGTCCGGTCCCGTAAGGGCCCTCTCCGGACGTGCGTCTTGACGGGTTCTATTATCCATAAATGCAACCAAATGTGAAGCCTATTAGGAATAATTTTTAATAAAACAATTTTGAGATATGAAGATGTTGATTGATTAACGATTGGCAGGCCGCCTTTGACCGCCGCTGAGTACAATCGGTCGAGCAAATGTTGACCAATCAACAAATGAAGGAGTTTCCTTTATGCATCTAGCCCGTCGTGCCTGGTGCCGAACATATCAGACGGTTTTTCGCATTGCATTGCCGATCCTGCCCTATACCGAGCCGCGCATTTTGGAGCATGCCGAGGATGTGCCCGCGGTGCTTCAAAAGCGCTCGATCCAGAAGGTCCTTATCGTGACGGACCCTGGTATTGCACGTTTGGGGCTCACGGCATCACTCGAGCGTGCGCTTACGGCTCAGGGGGTTGGCGTTGCGGTCTATGCCGAAACGCGTGCGAACCCCACGGTCTCGAATGTGGAGGAGGCAGCGTCCCTGTATCGAGAGAGCGCCTGCCAGGCCATTATCGGTTTTGGCGGAGGATCGGCCATGGACTGCGCCAAGGGCGTGGGTGCACGCATCACGCAGCCAAGCAAGCCCATCAACAAGATGCGCGGCCTGCTGCGGATTCATCGTCGCCTGCCGCTGCTTATCGCCGTTCCCACTACGGCAGGCACGGGAAGCGAGGTCACGCTCGCGGCGGTTATCACCGATGACGAGACGCACTACAAGTACCCCATTAACGACTTTGTGCTTATCCCGCGCTTTGCGGTGCACGACCCCGAGTTTACGCGCGGTCTGCCCGCCTCCATTACGGGGCAGACGGGTATGGACGCCCTGACGCATGCCGTCGAGGCCTTTATCGGGCGAAGCACCACGCCCTATACGCGTAAGATGGCGCGACAGGCGGTGCAGCTCATCCACGACAATTTGCTCGAGGCCTATGAGCATGGCGACGACATGCGTGCGCGTCGCAATATGCTTTCGGCGGCGTATAAGGCGGGCGTTGCGTTTACCCGCTCCTATGTTGGATACGTTCACGCCATCGCACACAGCTTGGGTGGGCGTTACGGGATTCCGCACGGCTTGGCCAACGCTATCATCCTGCCGCATATGCTTCGCGCCTATGGTGACGCCGCCGCCCCCAAGCTTGCCGATCTGGCTCGCATGGCGGGCATTGCGCCGGCTACCGCGCAGGACAGTCTTGCGGCCGAGGCCTTTATCGATTGGGTCGACCGCATGAACGAGGCCCTGGGAATCCCCAAATATGTCTCGGGTATTCGCCGCTCCGATATTCCGCAAATGGCGGCCCATGCCGATGCCGAGGCCAATCCGCTATACCCCGTTCCACTTTTGATGGACCGTTTGGAGCTCGAGCGTATGTACGAGGTCGTCGCGGGTGGTATGTTTGAGGACGAGAACTAGGAGGTTGCCATGAACACCGAGGAAATTGCGCGCATCGTCGGCGATCAGCGCACCTACTTTAAGACGCACGCCACGTTTGATGTCGATGCTCGGCGTCGTGCGCTCGTGAGTTTACGCGATGCGGTACGGGCCCACGAGGCCGATATCGCCCATGCGCTCAAGACCGATTTGGGAAAGTCGCATGACGAGGCCTATATGTGCGAGATCGGCACGTCGCTTTCCGAGATTCGACATCAGATTGCGCATGTGGCTCGATGGAGTCGCCCGCGTCTGCGTCCGTGTGACCTCGCCAACGCCGTGAGTGTGTGCAAGACGCAGGCCGTGCCCTATGGCGTCACACTCATCATGGCTCCGTGGAACTACCCGTTTTTGCTGACGCTCGAGCCACTCGCCGGCGCCCTTGCCGCGGGCAATACCGTGGTCATCAAGCCGAGCGCATATGCTCCGGCATCGAGCGCGGTGCTCAAGCAAATCTGTGAAGAGGTATTTGATTCGCGCCTGGTGACGGTTGTCGAGGGCGGGCGCGCCGAGAACGAAGCGCTGCTCGATGAGCACTGGGACAAGATCTTCTTTACCGGTAGCGTTCCGGTCGGCAAGCTCGTCATGGAGCGTGCAAGTAAAAACCTTACGCCCGTGACGCTTGAGCTGGGCGGAAAGAGTCCCTGCATCGTGGATGCGACGGCAAACCTGAAGGTCGCGGCGCGGCGTATCGCCTTTGGTAAATGGCTCAACGTGGGGCAAACCTGTGTAGCGCCCGACTACCTGCTGGTCGATGCGCGCGTGCACGACGAGCTGCTGGACCTTATCAAGGAGGAGGCCCGCCGTATGTTTGGCGAGCATCCGCTCGATAACGAGGATTACGGGCATATCGTCAACGCCAAGCATTTTGCGCGCGTACGCGGGCTGATCGACCCCGATAAGGTTGTGCTTGGAGGCACGGCGCGCGAGTCGTCGCTCAAGATCGAGCCGACGATTTTGGACGGCGTGACCCCCGATGACGCCGTGATGCAGGAGGAGATCTTCGGCCCCATTTTGCCGGTGCTGACGTTTGAGAGCCTAGACGAGGCCGAGACGTTTATTACAGATCGTCCGACGCCGCTGGCTCTGTATATCTTTAGCCAGGATCGCGCAGTTCAGCAGCGCTTTGTGCGTTACGTGCCCTTTGGCGGCGGCTGTGTCAACGACACG
>CAJLAN010000094.1 GCA_905204635.1 uncultured Collinsella sp.
GAGCGTACCACTCACGCGCGTGAGGGCGGCAAGCGTCGACAAGTCGCAGTATTCACATTCGGGTTCGCAGCGCGCAAGCTCGTCGCGCACCTCAGCGGTAAACGACATGCAGACCTATGCTTTCGTGTTGGCGCGCGACAGGTCGCGATGGGAAATGCTCACGTGATATTGGGCGCCTTCCAAATAACGTGCCGTGGCCTCGGCAATGGCAACGCTGCGGTGCTGGCCGCCCGTGCAGCCGATGGCGATAGAAAGCTGCGGCTTACCCTCCGCGATATAGCCCGGCATCACCGTATCGAGCAGCTGTGTCCAAGCCTTCCAAAACTCCTGCGTCTTGGGATGGTCCAGAACAAAATCGGAGACCTTTTTATCGAGACCGGTCATCGTGCGCATCTCGGGATCGTAGAACGGATTGGGCAGGAAGCGAACGTCGATCATAATGTCCGCCTCGACGGGCATGCCGTGCTTAAAGCCAAACGAGAACACGTGGACGTCCATGAGCTGCTGGTCGGACAGCTCGGAAAATGCCATACGTAGCTTGTTGCGCAGCGCAGAGGTGCGCAGACGGCTCGTGTCGATAATCATATCGGCTCCGTCGCGCACGCCCTGAAGCTGAAGGCGCTCGCGCTGAATGGCATCGGCCGTAGTCTCCCCCGGCTTGGCAATGGGATGACGGCGGCGATTTTCGCTGTAGCGACGAATCAGCACCTCGTCAGAAGCCTCCAGGAACACGATGTCGCAGCTCATCTCGCGCTCTTCGAGCGCGGCGACCGCATCGAGCAGCTCGTCAAACAGTCCCTGGCTACGCAAATCGCAGGTGACGGCGAGATGCCTGCCCACGCCCGTATTGATGCCGACGAGCTCGGCAAGCTGGGCGATGAGACGCGGAGGCAGGTTATCGATGCAAAAATAGCCCATGTCCTCGAACACGTGCATGGCCTGTGTGCGGCCTGATCCGGACATTCCGGTGATGATGACGATATCGGGGATGCGCTCCGAGCGCTGCGCCGCATCCATGGCATCTCCCTTTTGCATGTGTTGCCTCCCGAAAACAAGCGCGGGACCCAGCAACCCGGATCCCGCGCGGTCAATTGCCTATATTGAGTATACCGCCCCGAGCGGATACGAGGCCTGTCTTACGCCTCAAGCGCAGCCTTGAACCAACTCGTAATACTCGTGGGGTGCGTGATGGCGGTGCCGACGACAACGGCCCAGGCGCCAGCATCGATCGCGGCGCGAGCCTCCTCGGGCGTATGCACGCGACCCTCGCAAATGATGGGAAGGCCGGGGAATTCCTCGGTCGCCTGACGCAGGAGAGGCAGATCGGGGCCATCGGCCATGGTGCAGTCGATGGCGGCAACACCATGAGACAGCGTGGTGGACACCAGGTCGAAGCCCATGTCGACAGCACGACGAATATCCTCGATGGTGGCACAGTCGGCCATCAGGAGCACGCCCTCCTCGTGCAGCGGACGGAAAGTATCTTCGACGGTCTTGCCATCGGGACGCGGACGATCGGTGGCGTCGATCGCCACGATATCGGCACCCGCAGCAACGCAGGCGCGAGCGTGGCGCAGCGTCGGCGTGATGTAAACGCCCTCGTGCCCATCCTTCCACAGGCCGATAACAGGAACCTCACAGCGACCCTTAATGGCGGCAATGTCGGCAAGGCCCTGGCAGCGAATGGCGGCGGCGCCGCCGAGCTCGCAAGCGCGAGACATTTGAGCCATGGTCTCAGGCGTACGAAGCGGCTCGCCCATATACGCCTGAACGCTCACGACGAGCTTGCCCTTCAGGGATTGAATCAAAGGATCGACGGTCATAAGGCTGTAACCTTTCTCAGAACAGCCTCCCGAGGCGTGTTGTCTCGGGAGGCTCCTACAGAAGATACGTTTACTTCAACGAGGCAAGAAGATGCTCAGCGGCACCGATGAGCGGAGCATCGCCCTCCAGAGAACCGATGAGGATCGGCGTGTCCTGAAGCGGATCGAGCGCCTGGCTGGCATAGCCCTCGTGCACCGAATCCTTCCACGTCTGCGAACGCCAATCGGGACCTTGGTGAATCACGCCACCCGAAAGCACGATGACCTCAGGGTCCAGGATGTTAGCGAGCGAGCCCAAGCTGGCACCCAGCGCAAAGCCGGCGTCATGGATGACCTCGGTCGCCTTTGCGTCGCCCGCACGGCACAGGTCGTTCACATCGCGACCGACCGAAGGACGGCTGGGGTCGACGCGACCAAAGCGCTCATCGTACATACGACCAATGGAAGTGCCCGAAGCAACCGACTCCAGATGGCCGGAACGCCCGCAGGCGCAGGGAATACCGGCGGCAGCCGAGCACTCGATGTGGCCCATATGGCCAGCAGCACCATGGAAGCCCTGCATCACGCGGCCGTTCTCGACATATGCGCCACCGATGCCCGTACCGATGCCAAGACACAAGACGGAGAACTTGCCCTTGCCGACGCCCCAGTGGGCCTCGCCCAGAGCATGAGCCTGCACGTCGCCTACAACGGCAACGGGAAGACCGAGGTCCTCGCGCAGGCGCGGCCCCAACTGAACACCGGACCAGCCGGGCATGATCTCGTTGGCATACGCGATGGCGCCCGTCTTGGGATCGACGACGCCGGCGGCACCGATACCGACGCCAAGGACCTCGACATCGGGATTCGCCTCGAGAGCAGCCTTGATGGACGCCTCGATACGTTGGAAGACGGCCTCGCCGCCCTCTTGGGCCTCGGTGGGAACCTCGGCCTCAAAAACAGGATGGGGCACACTACCGTCAGCCGGGTACTCCATGATGGCAGTCGCGATCTTAGTTCCGCCGATATCGACAGAGCAGACGTACTTGTTCTCCATGTCGCTCTCCTTAGGAGATAAAAAACAACTACAGGAAATGCGCCGTCAGGCTAGCCGTCACAGCGCGGAAAAGGTTTTCCAGGTGCCCGAGATCGCCAAGAAACCGTGTGACCATTGATCTAATGGGTCATGGCCGCACGGTTGAACGGCGAGGTCGGGTGCCCGGGGAAGCTTTACAGGAGACCGTTGTCCTGGAGGACCTTCTTAATCGCCTCGACGTTCTCGCCGGTCATGGCCTTCACCGGGCGCGGCATGGTCGGGCTGTCGAAGATACCCATGAGGTTCATAGCGGTCTTGAAGGCGCCGACGCCACCGGCATAACCCTGGACGCCCGAGGTGACATCCCAGATGTGCGAAATCTCATTGAGGCGATCCTGCTCGGCCTTGACGGTAGCCCAGTCACCAGCCTGAGCGGCCTTCCACTGACGCACGTAGCCCTCGGGCTCAACGTTGGCGAGACCCGGAACGGAACCGTCGGCGCCACCGAGGTAGGCGCCGTCGACAACAACCTCGTGACCGGTGAGGATGCTCATCGGATGGCCGTTCTTCTCGTTCTCCTGAACGAGGTAGCGGAACGAGATGTCATCACCCGAGGAATCCTTGACGCCGGCCAGAACGCCCTCGGCACCGAGCTTGGCAAGGAGCTTCCACGGGAGCTTGGTGTGGACACACACGGGGATGTCATAGGCGAAGATGGGCAGGTCGAGTTCCTCATGCAGGATGCGGAAGTGCTCCTCGACCTCGGTCATGCCCTGCAGGGCATAGAACGGGCAGGTGGCGACAAGCGCATCGGCGCCCAGCTCCTGAGCGACCTTACCGTGCTCGATCATGCGCTCGGTCTCGGTGTCGATGATGCCGACCAGAACGGGAACGCGGTGGTCGACGATACGGACGGCCTCGGAGATGATCTGACGGCGACGCTCGTCGGTGGAGAAGACGACCTCGCCCGAGGAGCCCAGGAAGAACAAGCCATCGACGCCGGCATCGATCATGCGGTTGATGCTGCGCTCAAAGGAGGCAACATCGAGCTGGTGGTCTTCGGTATCGGGAACAACGACGGGAGGGATAACGCCGGTGAATTTCTGAGTTGCCACAAGAATCTCCTTAGTTGTCTGGTGGGCAGCCCTATGCCGCCCACTCTTGTTGGCAGTGTCCAGGCCGTCTAGGCCAAAGAACACGAGTAGAACGTTTGGTTAAAAAAGTCGACGACTTCGTTTTCGAACGCATTGATGCGCTCGTGAGCGTATTTGGCATAGATGATATGTCTCCGGTCACACTCAAGACCGTTGAATACGGCAAACTGATCCTTGGGATCGCTCACGGTATCCATGAGCGATGTGCCCATGAGCACCGATCCGCGCACCCGAGACGACAGCGCCTCGAGGCCGCCAGGAAGCGGATTGGCAACCGCCGTGCAGGCGAGACCCCGCTCGTCCAGAGCAGAAACCGCCAGCGCGACTCCGCCGCCTAGACCCTCGCCCCATGCAAAGATGCGGTCGGGGTCCATGCCATCAAGATTGCGCGCCACCTTCGCCAGCGCGCAACCCCAACGGACGCGCTCGACAAAAGCGGGCGAAGAAATCCCCCGCTGCAGGTCGTCCGCACCAGCAACATCGTCATCCAGCGCGAGGACGGCATACCCCATGGCGGCAAATCTCGTCATGTGATGCCAGCCGCGCACAGGCCGATCGATATCGTGGAACATCAGGCACAGCGGCACGCGCTCAGACACTCGGGCACGACCGACAGGCTCGATCAAACGAGCGTGAATCGCATCGTCACCGAGCTCAAAGGAGACCTCCGAGTAACGGGCGCAGGGGTTAACAAAGTCAATCGCCGTAATGGCCAGGCCTTGAATCTCAAGATTCGAAGCGCATGTCTCTAAATCAGAAACATCTGCTTGGACATCACCGCGCCAGTCCCGATATTCTGCGAGCCTTGACGAAACCGTTCCAGGAATTCCCACGAGCCCGGGGACAATCAGCTCATTAACATTGCTCTCGCACTTAGACATGAGCCTCCCCTCCCTTGCAGAAAAACGGAATGATCAGATCGTCAAAATCCTGAATCTCCTCGTGGCCAAAGCCTTCAAAGAACTCATGACGCTTTTCGCAGGTCAGGTTGTTATAGACCGCAAACTGCGTCGCTGGCGGGCAGACGATATCGGCTGTGCCGGTGCCAAACAGCACGGGGCATTTGACCATAGGGGCAAAGTTCTTGGAATCGAAGTACGCCAGCTTGGCATAGGCTTCGTCAATACGAGTCGAGTCCTCGTCAAACCAGCGAGACCAATAGCGCAGGCCCTCGTAGGCAATGTCGTCTGCATCCAAATCCCAGACTAGGCGGAAATCTGACAGGAAGGGATAGAGGATGGCGGCACGATTGATAAGCTCGCTGTTAAGCGCACAGGTCGCAATGCCCAAACCACCACCCTGCGACGCGCCGTTCACAAACACACGAGAAAGATCGATGCCCTCGAGCTCGCGAACAATACGGCACAGGATGCGAATATCTTGGTGCAAGCGGACATAGTAGAGGTTGGCCGGGTCGCCGTCGATGCCGGCGACGATATGCCCGGCAACCGTTGTGCCCTCAAATCCACCAATGTCCTCGGAGGGACCTCCTTGGCCGGGGCAGTCGAGGGCGATGAGTGCCATGCCCATGCCCGCAAACGACGCCTGCTCAAACCAGCTGCGGCTTGCACCCGGATACCCATGGAACTGAAGCACCAATGGCACGGGCTCGTCCGAGACGGGTTTAAGGTACTTGGCATGCAGGCGAGCGCCACACATGCCGGTATACCAGAGGTCGAAAAGTTGGCAGGTCGCGGTATCGGTGACCGATGCCGTGTCGATCGCATAGTCAAGCCCGACGGCGTCGGCCTCGGCCATGCGATCCTTCCAAAAGAGATCGAAATCTGATGGACGGGGCATGGCGCCTCGATATTCACCAAATTGATGTTGTAGCTCCTGAGCACTTGGCATGGCTCGTGAACCCAACCTTTCGAAATCGCAACGGAGGTGCGCCCGGCAAGGGAACCGGGCGCACGGGAGGGAAAGCGAGGCTATTCGCCGAGCTTGGGGTGCAGCAGCGACGGCGCAGCGCCGAGCAGCATCTTGGTGTAGGGGTCCTGGGGATGCTGGAAGACCTGCTTGGCCTCGCCCTGCTCGACGATCTTGCCGCCATTCATAACGATGATGTCGTCAGAGATATAGCGGACCGTCTGGATGTCATGGCTGATGAACACCATGGCCAGGCCGAGCTCCTTCTTAAGGTCGGTCAGCAGGTTCAGAATCTGCGCGCGGACCGAAACGTCCAGAGCCGAGGTGGGCTCGTCGGCGATGATGGCATCGGGGTTCAGCGACAGGGCACGGGCAATTGCGACGCGCTGGCGCTGGCCGCCCGAAAGCTGACCGGGAAGAACCTCGGCGGCGGAGCTGGGCAGACCGGTGAGCTCCAGGAGCTCTTTGACGCGCTTCTCCTGCTCGGCCTCGGTACCCAGGTTGTGGACGCGCATGGGGTCGAGCAGTTGCTCGCGAACGACCATGCGGGGGTTGAGCGCCGTGGCCGGGTTTTGAAACACGACCGAGATGACGCGACCCATGTGGCGACGGTCCTCGGCGGTACGTTTGGTAACGTCCTTGCCCTTAAAGTAGACCTTGCCGCTCGTGGGGGCCTGCAGGCCGCACATGACGTTGGCGGTGGTGGACTTACCGCAACCGGACTCGCCGACGATGCCGATCGTCTGACCGGGCATGAGCTTAATCGTTACACCCTGGACGGCGTGAACCAGGTTGGGGTGCAGA
>CAJLAN010000095.1 GCA_905204635.1 uncultured Collinsella sp.
GCTCAACGCGAGCTGCCGCAGGCGCATGCTCAGAAAGCGCGGCAACAAAAGCATCGAGCGCATCGGCCGGAGCGTGCGCCTCGATATGCACGCCGTCGCCCGCATTGAGCACCCATCCGCAAATGCCATGCGTCATGGCCTCGCGATACACAAACGGTCGCATGCCAACGCCCTGCACAATGCCCGTCACATGAATATGCACATGCCGCATGCGACACTCCTCATCAAAACCGACCAAAATAGACAGGTTTATTTTGGTAGGTAAAACGCTAAACCTGCCAAAACAAACCTGTCCCTTTTTGGCAGGTGCGCTGCGGGAAATCCCGCTATAGCCCCAGGCTCTGCTTGGTGGCGGCGCAGGTGAGCTCGCCGTGCTTAACGCCGCGCAGGCCCAGCAGGCGGTCGGCTAGTTCGTAGACGCGCTCGCCGCGACCCTTGAGCGCCAGAATCTCCAAACAGTTGTGGTGATCCAGATGCACGTGCATGGTCGATACGATCTCGTCGGTGTAGTCGTGCTGCACTTCGTCCAGGCGGCGCGTCAGATCGCCGGTGTGATGGTCGTAGATCATGGTGAGCGACCCGATAACGTGCTCATCGGGCGTGCGCATCTGCTCTTTGGCGATCGAGGCGCGAATCAAATCGCGCACGGCCTCGGAGCGGTTGGCCACGTCGCCGCGGCGCGCGATCTGCTCGTCAAAACGGCGCAGCAGGTCGTCGGGTGCGGTAACCGAAAAACGGACCAGCTCGGAGCCGGAGCCACTACAGTGGCAGCCCGCGTCACCGTCCGCCCCGTGCGGATGCTCGTGCTCGTACCCGCAGCAGTGCTCGTGTTCGGCCACCTTACACCAGCTTCACGGAGCCGACGGAGTTGTGGTCGGCCTCGATGGCTTCCTCGTAGCCCTCGAGTGCGTCGTGGGCCTCGTGGAGCGCGGCCATGGCGGCCTCGAGCTTGGCGCCGATGCGCTCCATGTCAAAATTCTCGGTCGCATGCAGCAGCTGATGGCTCCACTCGTGAGCGAGCTCGATGGTGTCGTCGACCTGCTTGACGCTCATGGCAAGCTGGCTCATGTTCATTCCGACGTCATGCATGGAAAATCTCCTTTTGTATGGGGCAGTTCAGTGGTTCAGATTTTACTACGCCCGCTCTGTGCGCAGCTGCATAAGAAAACGGGTGCGAGTCTGTGCGACCCGCACCCGTTCACTGGGGGCTGTTTGTGACTACCATACTATCCGTGGTTGCACTCGGTGCATCCAGAAGTCCGGCGAGCGGTGCAAAAGCGCTCATGGACGGCAGGCAGACGGCAACATGTAACAAGCGTATTACAGATGCTTCTCCAGCAGCGCCTGCAGCCTCGCCTTGGGCAGAGCGCCAACCGATCGGTCAATCTCCTCGCCGTTCTTAAACACAACCAGCGTGGGAATGCTCATGACGCCATACTTCATGGCCAGGTCCTGGTTGTCGTCGACGTTGCATTTGGCAACGGCAAGCTTGCCCGCCAGCTCATCGGCAACCTCGTCAACGATGGGCGAGAGGGATCGACAGGGCCCGCACCACGGTGCCCAAAAATCGACCAGCACGGGCAGACTGTCGTTAACGATGGAATCGAAGTTCTCGGGGGTAATCTGATTAATGTCAGCCATGGTGACCTCCATAATGCGACGCGGCTCGGCCGCGTAAAACTCAGTACGACCGTGCTTATACCCAGCCGCCCGCAAAGCAACCACTCGCGGGCAGCTCTTTTATATAATGGTGGGCACGCAAACGATTGGAGAGCGCATGTCCACGTCACAAAGCCAGAAAAAAGAAGCCATCGCCCAGGCGGCCGAGCAGGAGCTCGCATCGCTCGCGGGTCGCGGCGTGCGTATCGCGGGCAACGCGTGCTCGCCGATCGTGCTGGTCAAAGGCGATTTGGACGAGGCCGAGCGTTCGGGTGGCGAGCTTGCCGCCGGCCCGGATGGCGCGGCGTTGCGCAAGGCGCTTGGGGCCATCGGCTACGCGCCCGAGGATTTTTGCGTGCTGTCAAGCGTCGCTGGCGTGGGTGACGGGGCGGTCGCGACAGGCGAGGGCCTACCGTGCGAGCTGTTCCGCGAGGCGCTCGAGGCCTTGGACCCCGAGGCGGTCTTGCTGCTGGACGATCGCGCGGCCGATACCATGCGCGAGACCTATGCCGACATGCTTGTGGCAATCGACGACTTCGATACCGCTATGCTCAAGCCCGGCTTGGTCGCCCATGTGCAGGGCCGCCGCGTGCTCGCGCTCGACGGCTTTGAGGCGGCACTCACTGACAAAGCCGCCAAGCAGCGCATGTGGGCATACATCAAGCAGCTGACCCCGGCAGCCGCTCCGCTGTAGCGAGGCTGGCGGCAGCCCCTACATCACAGCGCGCAGCTCAAACCGATCGCCGTTAATGCGGAACTGACAGTTGCCGTTCATGCGTTCGACGGCAAGTTTGATGCTCCTGGTGCCAAAGCCGTGGCCCGCATGCCGGGTCACGGGCATGCCATCGACCATGCGCGGCGCGCGGTCAAACGTGTTGGAAACTAACAGCAGCAGCTGGCCGTCCTCTAATCGCAGGTCAAAGTCGACGAATCGCTTTCCTTGGGGTGCGGCGCTTGCGGCGGTGATAGCGTTTTCCAAGGCATTTGAGAGCACGCTAAACAGGTCGGCGTCACCTACGTGGATGGTTTCGGGTACGGCGGCGCGCAGGTTGGCGGTAATGCCGTTTCTATTGATATCCGAGTTAAATGACGAAAGCGCGATGTTTACGGTCTCGTTGGCGCAGAAGCGGCGTACGGCGGTGCGATCGCCGGCTTCGCAGAGTTCATCGATGCGTTTGAGCGCCTCGTCGGTGTGGCCCTCCTCAATTAAAGCGGCCAGGCCGCGTAGGAAGTGGCGCATATCGTGGCGAAGAATCGACAGCTCGCGCCCAGATTGACGCCAAGCCTCGAGCTCTTTGATGGCGGCGTTGTCGCGGGTTTCGAGCATCCAGCGCTCTCGCTCGGCGGTTTCCTTTTCTTCGTATTCGCGCAGGTAAACGGCAAGAAACATAAGATAGAAGGCACAGAGCGCAAAGGCCAAAAACTCAACCGTCACCACCGAGCCCGAGTGGAACAGCGTGGTGTAGACGTTGGTGGCATAGTCA
Organism: uncultured Collinsella sp.; assembly: GCA_905204635.1. Taxonomy (GTDB): domain Bacteria; phylum Actinomycetota; class Coriobacteriia; order Coriobacteriales; family Coriobacteriaceae; genus Collinsella. The sequence goes on from CAJLAN010000095.1 coordinate 3,144, forward strand.
AAGACGTAATAGACGAGCGGCAGGATTAAAAGGATGCCCAGCTCGGTGGTGCTTTTAATCGCCAAGCGTGGACCGATGTCGCCGGCCCAATGCAGCAGGACGGCAAAGACGGCGAGTGTGGTCGCGATGCGCGCCAGATAGTACGCGATCTGAGAATCGGTTGCGGCAAATGCGGCGATGCCCATCCAATTGCTGAACTGGCAGCTCAGATAGGCACTCGTAATGCCGAGCACGGCAAGCAGCGGGCTCAGGCGGTAGCGCGCGCACAAATAGATGACGAGCGGCAGATGCACGACGAGCGGATATACCTGGCGGGCGAAAAGCTCGCCGCCGACGGCATTGGCGAGGCCAAATGCGCATCCGGTTACGGCACCGACCAACACCAGTTCAAGCGCATGACGCCGGTTGATCTCGACACCGCACAGTGCCGCCGAGGCAAAGACGCCAAAGAGCAGCGTCGTGGCGTGGTGGATTGCCCAAAGGACCATTTCGACCGAGGAGACCATCAGTGTCTCCCACCCTCAAAGCGCGCCGCAAAGTAGGCGTCTTGGAATCCCTGCTTGCTGCTGCGCGACAGTGGAATGCACGCGCCGGAGCGCATGACGATGTCCGTGCGATCGAAGTGGTCGATGTTGCGCAAGTTGACCTGGTAGCTACGGTGGCATTTAAAGAAGGTGGCATTTTGCGCCAAACGGTCCTCGACGCTGCGGAACGACTCGAGTGCCTCGATATCGCGTCCGTCGCGCAGGTGGAAGACCACGTGCTTGTTGCGCGCCTCGGCATATTCGATGTCGGACAGGCGCAGGGCGTGGTAGCCAAAGGAAGTTTTGATCACGAGCTCGTCGGTTGCCGCCGGGCGCATGCTCGAAAGCTCGTCGAGTAATCGCGCCAGGCGTTCGTAAGTCACGGGCTTGAGCAGATAGTCGAAAGCGCGGACCTCGTAGGACTCCAGTGCGAACTCGGGCGACGAGGTGAGGAACACCAGGCGCACGGCGGTATCGGCCTGGCGCAATTCGCGTGCGGTGTCCATGCCGTTGACGAGCGGCATGATCATGTCGAGCAGAATGATGTCGGCGCGCGATGCGGCATGGCGGGCCAGCAGGTCCTCGCCGCGCGTGACGAGCGCAACATCGACCGCCGTGCCCGTCTCGGTCGACCAACGGTCGATCATCCGGTGCAGTCTATCTAGAAAAGCGACATCATCGTCGCAGGCAATAATCTTGAGCATTCGGCCCCCTTAAGTAGTTCGATTTTGCCACATCGGGCACGCGCCGCTTGCGGGGGTGCGGACCGTTTGCGCCCCACGGCGTGCAGCTCGCGCCAAGCGGTGTTGCGATGGCGAAAGATGCCTCCTGCGCTATCGAAAGCCCGGCTATCCTCAGCTTGCCAGTTCGAAAATGGACTTGCCGCATGATTGAATCTTTATTTCAACTTTACACCTAGGTTTACAGCTGTCTTGTCAGCTGTAAACCTAGGTGTCATACTAAAGCCCCAAGATTCGCCAAAAGAGAGGGGCCTTGATGGCACAGAGCGCGAACATGGATGCATCGGAGCTTGCACGCGATATCGCGGCCGGCCTGGCATCGGCAACGACGGCAACGGAGCGCGCGGCGCTGGTACCCGCAGAGCTCGTCGAGGCCATTCATCAGCTAAAAGCCCAACGTGACGCAGTGATCCTGGCGCACTATTATGTGGCGCCCGAGGTCCAAGCCGTTGCCGATTACGTCGGCGACAGCTTCTACCTGGCAAAGCTCGCCAAGAGCCTTCCGCAGCAGACGATCGTGCTGTGCGGCGTGGAGTTTATGGGCGAGAGCGCCAAGCTGCTCAATCCCACCAAGACCGTGCTGCTGCCCGAGCCGGGCGCGGACTGTCCCATGGCGCACATGGTCAAGCGCGAGACGGTCGACGCGGCACGCGCCGAGTATGGCGACGACCTGGCCGTGGTGTGCTACGTCAACTCGACGGTCGAGATCAAGAGCTGGAGTGATGTGTGCGTTACCAGCTCTAACGCCGTCAAGATCGTCTCCGAGCTGCCGCAGCAGCACATCTTGTTCATTCCCGACCAGAATCTGGGCCGCTTTGTGGCCGAGCAGGTGCCCCAAAAGCACGTCATCCTCAACAACGGCTACTGCCCGCGCCATCACATCATCACCGTTGAGCAGATCGTCGACGCGCAGGAGGCGCACCCCGACGCACTCGTGCTGGCTCACCCCGAGTGCAAGGCCGACGTCCTGGCCGAGGCTGACTACATCGGCTCCACTGCCGGCATCATCAAGTATGCCGAGGAGTCGGACGCCAGCGAGTTCATCATCGTGACGGTCCGCGGCGTGCTCTACGAGCTTGAGCGCCGCTGCCAGGGCACCGGCAAGAAGTTCTACTTCCCTGCGGTGCAGCCCACCTGCGTCAATATGGATCTCATCACGCTCGAAAAGCTCGTGCACTGCCTGGAGACGGGCGAGGGCGAGGTGCAGATTGGCGTGTCGGACGAGGCCGCCGATCAGGCCAAGCTCACGCTCGACCGCATGCTCGAGTACGCGGCGCGTTAAGCCAATGTGACATGAGGGACCATCCCTTATGCCACATTACAAGGGAGAGGATTCCTGTGGAAACCAAACAATACCCCGATATGGAGTGTGACGTCGTCATTGCCGGTTGCGGCGTGGCGGGCCTGTATGCGGCTCTCAATCTGCCGACGAGCACGCGCGTAATCATGCTCTCCAAGGGTGCCGTCGATGAGTGCGATTCGATGCTCGCGCAGGGCGGCATCTGTGTACTGCCCGAGGGTTCTGACTACGACGCCTTCTTTGAGGACACCATGCATGCCGGCCACTACGAGAACCGCCGCGAGAGCGTTGACATCATGATTCGCTCGAGCCGCTCGGTCATCAACGACCTGCTAGCGATGGGCGTGGACTTTGAGCGCAAGGCCGACGGCAGCCTCGACTTTACCCGCGAGGGCGCGCACAGCCGCCCGCGCATCGCCTTCCATGCCGATATTACGGGCAAGGAGATTACGACCAAGCTGCTCCAGGCTGTCCGTAAGCTGGACAACGTGCAGATTCTCGAACACGTTGCCATGACCGACATCCTGACCGCCGAGTGCGATGACGCCACGGTGTGCACCGGCGTTGTCGCCGTTGCCGTGGATGAGGGCGATTCGGCTCGCCCCGCCGACGAGCTGGCAAATGCCGCTGAGGGCGTGCATGCCGGTAAGCCGTTTAAGATCCATGCCCGCCATACGCTGTGGGCAACGGGCGGTATCGGCGGCGTGTACGACCACTCGACCAACTACCCGCAGCTCACCGGTGACGCCTGCTACATCGCGCAGGAGCATGGCATTAAGATGGAGCACCTGGACTACGTGCAGATTCACCCCACGGGTCTGTTCTCGCCGCAGCCGGGCCGCACGTTCCTGATCAGCGAGAGCTGCCGCGGCGAGGGCGCGATTCTGCTCAATGCCGCCGGCGAGCGTTTTACCGACGAGTTGCAGCCGCGCGACGTTGTCGCCGCCGCCATCC
>CAJLAN010000096.1 GCA_905204635.1 uncultured Collinsella sp.
ACGCGCAGGCAAAAGCGTCTGCATCGTTGAGCGCGATGTTGCCTGCGGCCTTAAACTCCTTGCGACCGGCAACGGCCGCTGCAACCTTTCCAACGAATCAATTGATTTCCAGCGGTACAACCACCCCGCATTCGTCGAATCCGTCATGGGTCCCCGGCCCGAGCAAGAGCTCGGCAGTTTCTTCTCCTCGCTGGGCATCATGACGACCTCCGAGGAGGGCCGGCTGTATCCGCGCTCCCTTCGTGCCGAATCGGTGCGCGATGCGCTTCTCAACGCTTGCAATCACCTGGGTATCACCTTGATCTGTGGAGCAAACGTTGCCTCGGCATTCAAAGCCCCCGAGGGCTGGACACTCCAAATAGACCGTCCCGCGCGAGCACTCAAGGCAAAAAAGCACGACGACCGAAAATCGGAGGTCCGCTCACTTCGGAAGGCGCTCGCCGACACCCCTCGCAAGAACGAGACGCTGCAGGCAAAGGCCGTAATTATCGCTACGGGCGGCAGCCCCGCCGACATCGCGAAGACGTTCAATCTTTCCCTCACACCGCAGCGCCCCGTCCTCTGCCCCGTGTCGGCATCGGTCTTCGGCGGCCAGACTGCGCTCAAGACGCTGGATGGCCTGCGCGTCCGCGCCCGCTTGACGCTCACCCGCAATCACGAGGAGCTCTGGCGCGAAGACGGCGAAGTGCTCTTCCGAACCTTTGGCATCTCGGGCGTTGCCGCCTTTAACCTCTCCCGTCGCGTCCAGCGCGGAGACACGATTCTGCTCGACGTTTTCCCCGACCTCTCCAAAGACGAGTTGCTCGATATGCTCAACCAGCGAGTTGAGTTGCTCGGCGGCTTTTCACCCCGCGACCCCCGCTGGCTCGACGGCATGCTCGCCCCGCAGTTCTCTCGCGTTGTCTGCACCGCATTCGAACAGTGCCACCCCGGGTCGCACGACGTCATCCATCTGGTCTCAATCCTCAAGCACTTTAAGCTGCTCGTCGAGGGAACGACAGAGGAGCGTTCGGCCCAGGTCACGCGCGGCGGCGTGCCCATCGAGAGCGTCTCAGCTCCCAACCTCTGCGTGAGCAACGCGGCAGGCGCCCCACTTTACATCTGTGGCGAGGCACTCGACATCGATGCCGATTGCGGCGGTTTCAACCTTGCGTGGGCTTGGATCTCGGGTATTCGCGCTGCAAGCAGCCTATAGCCGCGCAGTCTATAATCAAAACGCATCCGGGCCGTCTGGGACACCGGGCGGCCTCTTTCTTGCATCTAAGGAGACCTCGATGATCGAAATCACCCAAGTCCACGCGTCACTCGATGAGGCCGGCGACGAAACCGCCTGCCTTGCTATTGGTAGACGCGCCGTCAAACGAGCCCTGCGATGCGAGGATTCCCAGATTAAAGCCATTGAGCTCCATCGCAAGTCAATCGACGCCCGTAAAAAGCGAGATGTCCATTTTATTTTGAGCTTTCGAGTTGAACTGACAAGCTCCCGACTCGAGCAGGAGGTGGTCGACCGCGTCGCCGAGCGCGACCGCTCGCGCATCCGCATGGTAGACGGCGAGGCGCCTTCATTCCCCAACCCTGTCCCGAATGCACCCAAGGAGCGTCCCGTCGTTGTCGGCGCCGGTTGCGCCGGTCTCTTCGCCGCCCTGACCCTTGCCGAAGCGGGCCTTAAACCCCTGCTCATCGAGCGCGGCGACCCCGCACTTCGCCGCTCGGAAGCGATTGATCTCTTTCTTAAGGAGCGTATCCTCGACCCCGAAAGCAATATCCAATTTGGCCTGGGCGGCGCAGGGACCTTCTCGGACGGCAAGCTCAACACGGGAACCAAGAATCCTGCCCATCGACTGATTCTTGAGACCTTCGTCGAAGCTGGCTCACCTCGCGACATCCTGTGGGACGCCAAGCCGCACATTGGCTCTGACATCCTCCCCACCGTCGTCACCAACATTTCTCAACGCATCGAGCAGCTCGGTGGAACCGTCCGCTATCGAACAAAGCTCGTCAATATTCGAACCGATGGATCTGGCGCCATCACCGGCGTCGATGTCCAACCGCCCCAAGAAACCACAAGCGAGACAATCGCCACAAAGCACCTCATTCTCGCCTGCGGCCATTCCGCCCGCGACGTATTCGAGCTTCTCAAAGAACATAATGTTGCCCTCGCGCAAAAGACCTTTGCCATGGGTGTGCGCATCGAGCATCCACAGCGCGACATCGACCGCGCCCAATATGGCCCTTCGGCGGGGCACCCGGCACTCGGAGCAGCCCCCTACAAGCTTGTCGCCCATCTCCCCAACGGCCGCAGCGTATTCTCGTTTTGTATGTGCCCCGGCGGACAGGTTGTCGCGGCTTCTTCCGAGCAGGGCCATCTGTGCGTCAACGGTGCCAGCCTCAATGCCCGCGGCGGGCGCAACGCGAATGCCGCCCTACTCGTCAACGTCACACCTGACGACCTTCCCGGCGATGATCCGCTCGCAGGCATTGAGCTCCAGCGCGCCTGCGAGCGAGCCGCCTATCGCCTGGGTGGCTCCAACTGGAACGCGCCGGCACAGCTCGTCGGAGATTTCCTTGAGGGACGCGCCAGCACGGCACCCGGAAAGGTAAAACCAACCTATCCACTTGGCGTGACCTGGACGGCGATCGACGATGCCCTCCCGCGGCATATCGTCGAATCGCTTCGTTTGGGAATCCCCCTGCTCGGTAAGAAACTGCGTGGCTATGACCGCCCCGATGCGGTCCTCACTGGCGTGGAGACGCGCTCGAGCTCCCCGGTCACCGTCACCCGCGATCGAACATGCCACGCCACGTCGACTCCGGGCCTTTACCCTTGCGGCGAGGGTGCCGGATATGCCGGCGGCATCATGAGTGCCGCCACCGACGGCGTCCGTTGCGCCGAGGCGCTGATAGCAGACCTCTAGTGCACGAACTCTCACGTCCGAACGACACAGGCCCCGAGCTCCACAGGGAACTCGGGGCCTGTTCGCTACTTCCTGAATCGTGCACCCTGGCGTTTTCTGCCCGAAGCAAAGGTAGAGCCCTTGCGAGCCTGCGAACGCAAACGCTCGATCGTTTCGTCCTCAGATGCGCCCTCAAGCATCGCCCGAATCTGAACGACGGCATCGCGCAGACGCGCCGCCTCCTCAAAGTCCATGGCGGCGGAAGCGTTACGCATGTCTTCCTCCATGGTCTCGACGATCCGCACGAGCTCGTCATGCGGTAGCCCTTCCAGCTGCTCGGCAAGCGTTTGCTCGGGTGCCACCGTCTCCGGCACGGCGCCCTCGCCGTTTTCGTCAGGTGTATAGAACGCACCGTGACCCAGCGAATCGCCTCTCGAGCGTCCCTTCGAGCCCACAGTCTTTTCGGCCTCGGCAATAAAGCTCGAAATGTCGTTAATGGCCTTGCGGACCGTCTTGGGCACAATGCCGTGCTCTTCGTTATATGCCATCTGAATCTCGCGACGACGCTGCGTCTCCTCGATGGCCTCTTTCATCGAATCGGTAACAACGTCTGCATACATGATGACCTCGCCGTCGGCATTACGGGCCGCACGGCCAATCGTCTGAATCAACGAACGGCGGTTGCGCAAGAAACCTTCCTTGTCAGCGTCGAGAATTGCCACCAGCGAGACCTCGGGAAGGTCTAGACCCTCGCGGAGCAGGTTGATGCCAACGAGGACATCGATCTTTCCCTCCCGCAGCGTTCGCAGGATCTCGACACGGTCCATCGTCGCCGTATCGGAGTGCATGTAATTGACCTTAATGCCGGCATCAAGCAGATGGTCGGTCAGGTCCTCGGCCATGCGCTTGGTGAGCGTGGTCACCAGCACGCGCTCCTTGCGGGCCACGCGCTCGCGAATCTCGTCCTCAAGATCGTCAATCTGCCCACGAACAGGACGCACATCGATCTTGGGGTCGAGCAGACCGGTCGGACGAATAATCTGCTCAACGTCATTCTGGCTAACCCGCAGCTCGTAGTCGCCCGGCGTGGCCGAAACGTAGATGAACTGGGGAATCCTCGCCTCAAACTCATCGAAACGAAGCGGGCGGTTATCGAGTGCCGAAGGCAGACGAAAACCATGCTCCACCAGCGTCACCTTACGCGAGCGGTCGCCTTCGTGCATGCCGCGGATCTGCGGCACCGTTACATGGCTCTCGTCGATGATGCAGAGCATATCCTTAGGAAAGTAATCGATCAGGGTAAACGGCGGCTCGCCCGGTTTTCGACCGTCCAGATGACGCGAGTAGTTCTCGATACCGTTACAAAAACCCATGGTCTCGAGCATCTCGAGATCATAGTCGGTGCGCTGCTGCAGACGCTGTGCCTCGAGCAGCTTATCAGTCGCCTTGAGCTCGGCCACACGTTTCTCGCACTCTTCGCTGATTGATTTCAGAGCCGCTTTGACCTTAGGCTTCTCAGTCACGTAGTGCGAGGCCGGCCACACGGGAATGGCCTCGTACTCACGCAGCATCTCGCCGGTGACCTCGTCAATCTCGGCAATCAGCTCGACCTCGTCGCCAAAGAACTCAAACCGCAACGGATGCTCGGCATAGGGCGGATACACGTCGACGACATCGCCGCGCACGCGGAAGGTGCCGCGTGCCAGGTCATAGTCATTGCGATCGTACTGAATATCGATAAGCGCATGGATAAAGTCATCGCGCTCGAGCGGCACCTTCTTGTCGACGTTCGGAGCTAGGCCCGCATAGTCCTCGGGAGAGCCAATGCCATAGATACACGAGACCGATGCGACGACGATCACATCGCGTCGAGATAGCAGCGATGCGGTCGCCTGATGTCGCAGCATCTCGACCTCTTCGTTAATCGAGGAATCCTTCTCGATATACGTATCGCTTTGCGGCACATATGCCTCCGGCTGATAGTAATCGTAGTACGACACAAAATAGACCACGGCGTTGTCAGGGAAGAATTCCTTGAGCTCGCTCGCGAGCTGAGCGGCAAGCGTTTTGTTGGGAGCCATGACCAGCGTCGGCTTCCCCAGGGCCTCAATAGTCTTAGCCATCGTGAAAGTCTTGCCCGAACCAGTCACGCCCAGCAAAACCTGATAGCGATCTCCGTCCCTCACACCCTGCACAAGCGACTCAATGGCCTTAGGCTGGGAACCAGCGGGCTCGTATGGAGACACGACCTTAAACGGCACCTCAGAGCCCTCAACGCCAAAACGTTTAAGCTCTCCTCCAACACGCTCAACTTCAAATTCCGCCATGGATACTCCTAACTCATATATCTGCAGTATACGCAGGCGGCAGGCATAGTCCTATACGAACCGATCGGGATAGAGGGTCTTGTAGCGAACCCAGGCATTATTGACACGAATCAGATACGCCTGCGTCTCGGGAAAGGTGATTGCATTATGAAGCGACGTGCTCTGCTGCGCCCATCCGTCGACATTGCCCATGCCGGCGTTATAGGCGGCAATGGCGCTGTCAGTCGACCCGTTAAAATACGTTAGAAGATACGAAAGATACGCACAGCCAAACTCGATGTTCGTAGCGGGATCGTTAAGGTTATCGGCTGAATACTCGCTACCATCGACAAGACCCTTGGCTATCATATCCTGGGCAGTCTCGGGCATCAGCTGCATCAATCCCTGAGCGCCTTGATTCGACTCAGCCTCGGGATCCCAATTCGATTCCGACTTTATGACAGCACACACCAGATACGGATCGAGATTGTGCGAAATGCTCGATTGCTTTACGTACGCCTCGTAGTCAATCGGATACAAAGGCTTAAAGAAGGCGGCAGGAGCATACGAGTAGACGAGCGAAATAAGGCCGAAGACGAGCATAACGGTAAGTGGCGCCACGCGATACCACGTAAAGAAACGTGTCTTAGGCATCGGCCTCATCCTTATCCACTACATCCCCGAAGCCATGGCGCGCAAGCCATGCGTCCAGTTGTTCATAGAGCGAGTTATCGCCAGCCGCATTATCGATTACCGTCGTAGCGAGATTACAAAGCGAAGCCTCATCAGGTTGGCATGCAGAGCGCGCATCAAAATCAGAGGACTCCATACCACGATGAATGGCACGCTCGCGACGAACTGCTAAAGGAGCGCTGATAACCAGAATTTCATCAGCCAGGCCAAAAGCATCCTCAAAACCAGTCGGGGCAGAAACCTCGACAACCGCAAAGGGATAACGGGGGGACGAAACCGTGCAGCAAACCGGATCAAGAATCCTCAGTGACAGCTGTTCGATGAGAACCGGATGAACGATGCCATTGAGCCGCGCAACTGTATCAGGAGAGGCGAAAGCTCGAGCAGCGAGGACATTGCGGCGAATGCCGCCCTCCCCGTCCAGAATGTCCCAACCGAATTCTTCCGCGAGGGCGTTGACGATATCGGAGCCTGGCACATACAGCGATTTGGCAAGCTCATCCAGATCGATAAGCATGGCGCCATGAGATTCGAGATAGCGGCAGGCAGTCGATTTACCCGAAGCAATATTGCCTAAGACAAAAACGGTAAACATCAAGTCCTCCCTAACGCCAATGGGAGTTATTATCGCGCAAATACAAAAGAAGGACTCAAAATACAGCCAAACAGTAAGACAAGCTAAACGAAGGCGAGTTCTTGTATTACAACTCTCTATTAAACGCAAAAAAAGGGGGAGGCCGCGAG
>CAJLAN010000097.1 GCA_905204635.1 uncultured Collinsella sp.
TGCGGCATCGATGAATTTCTACCGCCTCGTGCATTAACCGTGCGTGGAGCACGATTGGATTTGCTGGACGGAATGTGTCGCAGTTGTCGCGGCCAACTACCGCTTACCGCATATAGTGACCGTTTGCGGAATAAGTAACACTCCTTAATAAACCGTGTAGAATCTCAGATAAGCACGGAGTTTTCCAGGGAGACGCTGTCCTTTGTTATGTGCAAAGGGCGGCGTCTCTTTGGCGCTTGGGGGTCGTTCTGTAGCAGGACGGCGGGCGTGTGTCACATATTAAAAAGCCAACGTCGAGATGGGTCGTGATAATAATGGGCAAGTACATAATCGTGGTTGAATCTGGTTCGGATGTGACGCCAGAGCTCTGCGAGCGCTACGGCATCGTGCGCGTGCCTATGCATGTCACGATTGGTGACGAGACCGTCGAGGACGGCTCGATCGATCCGCTCGAGATTTATTCGCGCTGCAACGAGTTTGGCGTGATGCCCAAGACCAGCGGCTGTGCGCCGGCAGATTTTGCGCATGTGTACGACCGCATCCATGCCGAGCAACCCGACGCGACCATTCTGCATCTTGCATATTCCGAGGCCACGACCTGCTCGCATCAATCATCGAAGATCGCCGCCAAGGGTCGCGACTACGTCTACTCCATGGACACGCGTTTTGTCTCGGTGGGCCAGTCGCTTGTTGTCGTCGAGACCGCCAAATACATCGAGGCTCACCCCGATGCCACCGTCGACGAGATCTTCGCCTTCGCGAACTCCGTCATGGACCGCGTGCTGCTGGGCTTTGTTCCTACCGATCTTGCCTTCCTTAAGGCGGGCGGTCGCTTGTCCAACGTCGCATTCCTTGGCGCACATCTGCTCAAGATTAAGCCCTGCATTGAGGTGACGGGCGGCAAGTTCGTGGCGACCAAGAAGTTCCGCGGCTCTATGCTCAAGTGCGCCCGCGCCTTTATTGACCACATGGTTGCGAAGGGCGAGATTGACTACTCGCACATTGGCTTGGCGTATTCGGTGGGCCTTTCCCAGGAGCTGCGCGACGACATGGAAATCTATGCGCACGACCTGGGCTTTAAGGACGTTACCTGGACTCAGGTCGGCGGCGTTATCTCGAGCCATTGCGGCCCGACTGCCTTCGGCGCGGTGCTCACGCTCAAGGCGTAAGGCCTGGTGCCTATCGATATCTATTGCCTCGGCGGCGGGTGGGTTGTGATAACCTTCCCGCCGCTTTTGTGTGGGGCCAAATAGAACAACCCAATTGACCACTAAACCGTTTCACCATCATGCGTATGGGCTAGAATGGCTCTGGCATTTATGTAACTAAAACCAATGAGAGGCAAGGTAGCGGGAATGGCTGAGATGACACTCGAGGGTGTGGACGCTCGTCCCGAGGACTCTGCGTTTGCCCTGGGCCGCGTGCATTCGATTGAAACGATGGGTACGGTCGACGGACCCGGCATCCGCTTCGTAGTGTTTGTCCAAGGCTGTCCCATGCGCTGCGCGTATTGTCACAATCCCGATACCTGGTCGGTCAACGGCGGCACGATGGTGACCGTCGAGCACCTCATGGACGAGTTCCAGAGTAACCACGAGTTCTATCGCAGCGGTGGCATTACGGTGTCCGGTGGCGAGCCGCTTCTGCAGCCCGAATTTTTGGCCGACCTGTTCCGCGCAATGCACAGCAACCCCGATGGTCGTGTACATACCTGCCTAGATAGCTGTGGCTACGCCTTCGACCCCCAGCATCCCGAGAAGTTCGATGCCGTGCTCAACGAGACCGACATGGTACTGCTCGATATTAAGCATGCCGACCCGGTCGAGCATAAAAAGCTGACTGGTTGTGATCCCGCACGCATCCTGGCGTTTGGCGATGAGCTTGCACATCGCAAGATCAAGGTCGTTATCCGTCACGTGGTGGTGCCGGGCATTACCGACACGGTGGAGGAGTGCGAGGCACTCGGTCGCCTGATTGCCCCGTGGCATAACGTGGCCGGCCTGGAGATGCTGCCGTATCACACCATGGGTGTCGTCAAATACGAGCAGCTGGGGATTCCCTATAAGCTCGAGGGCGTTCCACAGATGGATACCGCGCGCATGCCCGAGCTGCGCAACGCCGTCATGACGGGCATGAAAAAGCGCCGCGCTGAACTCAAAAACGCCATCGGCTAGCGTGCCATTTTTGCCCCTTTATGATATCCGAGCTGCACTGGCTTCACTCATTGGGGACAGACTTAAATGAGTGCCCCTGGGCACCAAGTTGATTGCCAAAGAGCCCCGTCCTTAAAAGACTGCTCTCTGGGTTGCGGTGAGATGCGCAACAGAATCGTGCCATTTGGATAAATACGCTTGTGGTTTCTTTAAAGACACCTTAAACGCCGCTGAATATCTTTGGAAAGAAATGCCTGCTCGGTATCATACTGCTCGTATATAAACGGTGGCAGTCAGGAGACCACGTGCGAAACATCGCATCGCGGGACGAGTATGTGCCGCAGCATGGCAGCAGATATAAGACGAAGGGCACGTCTTCGCGTGGCCTTGCCGGCGCTCGCATCCGCGTGAGGAAGATTGCCGCCATTGGGATGCTAACGTCGGCGGTTATTATCCTCGGAATTACCGTTAAAACCTACGCCTCGGAGCGAACGGTGCGCCCAGATGCGTCAACGGTACAGCTGCAAAACGAGAAGGTTTCAAAGTCCAAAGCGTCGGCAGATCAAGCTCTGTCGACGGCAGATCTCAAGACGAGACTTTCGAAGGCGGACTTCAACGATATCCCTTCGGGTGATACCGTTCGGACCTTCTCGTTGGCGGATAACAAGACTCCTGCCTTGGAGGATGAGAGCCTTGCCTCGCTCCAGGATGCCCTGTGTCGGGCGCAGGAGCTGGGCGACGTGGGTGTAGTGTTCTACGACCTATCGAGCGGTAGGGGCGTGACGTATAACGCCGATGTCGAGGTGTATGGAGCGAGCAGCTACAAAGCGCTGTATGCGCTCTATATTTGCGAGACGTTGGTCGAATCGGGGCGGGTGTCGCTCGATGGGCCTTTAGCCACGTATGGTGGTTGCAGCATGGGCTGGCAGACGGTGCGCGACCTTATCGAGAATGCCGTCGCCAACTCAGACAACGATTCGTTTATCGCGTTACGCGCGGCGTTTGACCATGATGGCTATGAGGATTGGATTGCCAATCTGGGTGTTGATGACGAAACGGCACTGAATCCGATGAGTGATTTTCCGACCTACTGCCCGCGCACTTCTGCGAGGTTATGGCGCGAGATGAGCGAGTATCTGAGCATGGATACCGAGACTTCACAGTGGTTGTCAGGCCTTTTGGCATCAACATCGCGCTCGTTTATTCGCGATGGCATTGCGGACGATCAGGTCTTGGTGCGCAACAAAGCGGGTTGGATCAGCGAGGACGGCTACTATTCGACATGCGATGCAGGCCTCATCGACATCGATGGCCGTACCTATGTCATGAGCGTCATGACATCGATGCCATCGAGCGACCGTTCGAGCGAGGTTACGGCTGCGATTGCAAAGGCTCTGTTTGATACGCGAGCTGCACTGGCTTAGCGTGTTCGTTTGGCGAGGTCAAACAAAATGCTGGTACCATACCTTGGTTGAGAATTTCGTATAGGTTTGGGGAATGGTATGGCTACCATCGCGATTATCGGTGCGCTCGAAAAAGAGATCATGCAGATTAAGGAAGAGCTGAGCGACGTTTGCGAGGCACGGGAGGCAGGCTTGACCGTTGTGAGCGGTGAGCTCGACGGCCTGACAGTTGTCGCCACAACGGCGGGCATGGGCACGGTGAACGCCGCTGCTGCAACACAGCACCTCATTAGCAAGTATGCTCCGCAGGCTGTTGTGTTTTCGGGCATTGCGGGCGGTTTGAACCCCAAGCTCCATATCGACGATGTGGTCATTGGCAAACGCCTACGCTATCTGGATACCGATACCGCGCTTATCGCCGAGTCCGCACCGGGGCTCGAGGAGTTTGGCTCGACGCCCGCGCTGGTCGATATTGCCGCCGACGTGCTTGCTGAGCGTGGGTTTGTTGACGCTTCGAAAAATGCAGTCGCTTCGAACGAGGGCACCAAGCAGTTCCTGGTCGGCACGATTGCCACGGGTAACCGCTTTGTGACGGGCGCCACCATGCGCAACGACGCTATCGAGGCGACGCATGCCGATTGTGTCGGCATGGAGGGCGCGGCAATTGCCCATGTCGCAACCAAAAATGGTGTCGATTGCCTGGTGTTGCGCGCTATCAGCGATAATTGTGACGAGGCGTACGATGCAATTTGCGAGCGCGAGTTCGATCTGTTCGAGTACGCGCGTGTCGCAAGTGACATCACGCTCGATATCGTCCGCCGCATTGCCGCTGCGCAATAGCGCGTCTATTTGTAAGAACCTACGACCAAGGAGTGTCCATGGCCGATTCCATTAACTACCAGCTTGCCAAGTTCGTCGCCAGCTATGGCAAGGTTTCGCAGATTCCCGAGTCCACCTGCCCCGAGGTGAGCTTTGTCGGCCGCTCCAACGTGGGCAAGTCGTCGATTATGAACAAGCTATTTGGCCGCAAGAACCTAGTCAAGGTTTCCAGTACGCCGGGCAAGACGAGCAACATCAACTTCTTTGAGGCCGATGACGTGCATTTCGTGGACCTGCCGGGTTACGGTTTCGCCCGTCGCTCCAAGGCCGAGCGCGACCGCTGGGCCGAGCTTATCGGCGACTTTTTTGACTCCGAGCGCAGCTTTAACTTGGTCGTCTCGCTGGTGGACATTCGTCACGACCCCAGCAAGCTCGACCACGACATGATCGACTACCTACAGGGCAACGAGTTCAACTTTATCGTTTGCCTCACCAAAGCCGACAAGCTCAGCCGCACCCAGCAGGCCCGCCAGGCAGCAGCCATCAAAAAGCAGCTCAACGTTCCGGCCGAGAACGTGATCATCACAAGCTCCCAGACCGGCACCGGCATCGACGAACTCAAAAAGCGCATCGCCGAGGCTTGCCTCTAGTAAGGGCTCTTGGCAGGCAATAGTTTGCATCTATCTATATCACCCCAGTGATAGTTGTTGGTACACTATCACTGGGGTGATATTTTTGTTTGGAGGTCGATATGGAGCTTTGGCACGGGTCGGAGGTTGTTGTCGAGCATCCATCGTTGGATAAATGCAGGCAATTCAATGACTATGGGCGCGGGTTTTATTGCACACCGCATGAGGAAATGGCAATGGAGTGGGCATGTCGGACCGAGTCTGATGGCATTGCCAATCGATATGAGCTTGATTTAGATGGCCTTGCGATTTTGGATTTGGAATCAGGTGAGTTCTCGATTCTCAACTGGCTTGCAATTCTGGCGAATAACAGAGAGTTCAATGTTTCAACGCCAGTAGCACGCGAGGGGCTTCGTTATCTGCTGGATAACTGCCTGATTGATATTTCTCCCTATGACGTTATTCGAGGCTATCGTGCAGACGATTCCTATTTCTCGTTTGCAAGACAGTTTGTCAACGGCATGATCTCGCTCAGGCAATTGCAGCGCATTATGTTTTTGGGGGATTTGGGCATTCAATATGCGCTTATGAGTGAGCGTGCATTCTCGGCGATTAAGTTCCGCGATTGGAAGCAGGCCTCGGGAGCTGAGTTTTATCCCAAACGATTTGAGCGAGAACAGAACGCTCGACGAAAGTACCTGGATACGGTAAACGGATTTGACTCTGATGGTGTCGACATTAGGGATTTGATGGCAGGAAGGGTTGATTTAAATGATCCAAGAGTTAACGGATTGTGGGCCGAGTAGGACATACCCCGTTTACTACCTAGAGGATGCAATGAACAACCTTGGCGACTGCTTTGACTATGCCGTTAACGATTATGGGGCAGAAGGATCGGAGGTTGCTGAACTCTTTTGCCTGAGCGGCGTAGCCCGCGAGTTCGAACGCGGCAACGCATGGGTAGTGTCGGGAAAATCGGGCGTTGAGCTGTTCGCGCTCATTGCCGAAAGGTCCGGCTATCAATCAAGACCGATGCCAAATCGAACCTACCGATTCGAAAAGACACCGGAATATTGGACGGGCTGGATATTGGCATACCTTCAGTGGCGTCTAGGAGAGTCTTTCGAAGATTTGCTGCATGTCGTTCCATTCGATGTGTTGCGCGGGCTGTACTACCCCTGGCACGAAGCCTCGGAGGAACGCGTGGCTCGCCTCGTCTGCGATATGGCGAAAAAAGCGTCCAGGCAAACCAAACTTGCGTTAGCAAGAAAGAGGCTCAAGAAAACCCAACAAGATCTGGCATACGAATCGGGTGTGTCACTCCGCTCAATCCAAATGTACGAGCAGCGTCAGAGAAACATCAATGAAGCCTCGGTAACAAGCGTACGAGCCATAGCAAAAGCCCTCCACTGCAACATCGAGGACCTCCTAGAACCAGTCTTCGAATACAAAGAAACCAGCGCCGCCTAAACCAAGCAC
>CAJLAN010000098.1 GCA_905204635.1 uncultured Collinsella sp.
GTCCCCGCCGCTGTGATCGTCGTGCGCGCAGTTCACATGAGCCGGATTAGCAGCGGTCCCCAGCACGGTACGGCGAATCGCCGCATGCGCGCGGGCGTTGCGACGCAGACCGCGAATGGCGGCATCTACGATAAAGCCCGCGACCAGTGCGGTCAGCGCTTTCGAAGCCAAAAGCATCGCCATAGTCTGCACGGGAACCTGCTCGGCAAGTAGCAGCGGCAGCATCTCGTCGGAGGTCGAAAGGAACACCGCCACCAACGTGCCCAAGGTCACGACACGACCGGCGTACAGTGTGGCCGCCATTGCCGAAAAGCCGCACTGCGGCACCATGCCCAGCAGCGAGCCAACCACGGGGCCCGCGGCGCCGGCGCGCTTGATGGCCCCGTTAACGCGGTCGCCCGCGACGTGTTCCAAGGTCTCGAGGGCCAGATACGTCACCAACAAAAACGGCACCAGCGACAGCGTGTCCTTGCCGGCGTCGAGCAGAATATCAATCAGCAAATCCATGACGGATGGAACCTTTCGTGTCTTTCGGCAGCATTGTAAAAGTCCTAGCGGTCAACTAGGGTATTGTAGTTGTCCTAGGCGCGATGCCAATAGTTGCCCATGGCAAACTATCATCTCGCCACATCTTAATGACCCTGAGCCGCACGACACGGCCCATCCAAGGAGCAGTTATATGAACGTTTCACAAGCACTCGAATACGAGCGCCAGCCGTTTATTCCCATGTTTATCTATGGCGATCACGGCGCCATGGAGTCCGAGCGCCAGAAGGGCGAAGAGGCCCTCAAGGTGCTCGAGACCGAGTACTTTACCGCCGAGGGCGACCCCTGCTTCGACTTTGCCACCGTGCGCGACCTGGCTGACCGCAACCGCGACCTGTGCGACCAGATTGGCGAGGCACGCCTGCGCAACGTGACGCCCGCGACGCTTTCGCGCGGCCTGTCCGATGCCGACACCTGCGCGGCCATCGGTAAGATGCAAAAGCGCACCGCCGCGTCGGTCATGCGCGAGATCCGCGGCGACCGCGACGCGCTCGGCGTGGCCTACGCCCGCAAGCCCATCCAGGGCACCGTGCTCGGTATCGACATCGAGACCACCGGCCGTGCACCCGAGCGCGGCTACATCATCAACGTGGGCTGGGAGATCATGGAGCTCACCAGCGACGCCGTCCCGCACGACGCCGAGGCACACTACTGCGGTCTGCCCGACATCTACCGCGGCGAGGATGTGCCGTTGTCGAATATCCACCACATCACCTGGGACGACATCGACGGCAAAAAGCCGTTCCGCGAGAACAAGGAGCTGCAGAAGCAACTGCTCAAGCTCATGAAGAAGTACCCATACATGGCACACAACGCCGCGTTTGAGGACAGCTGGTTCAAGATCCACTTGGACGGCTACGCCGAGGCACGCCGCGCCGGTAAGATCATCGTCATCGATTCACGCCAGATCTGCCGCAGCCTGGATGCCGACGTCCGTTCGCTCCCCCGCGAATCCGCCCCCGCCGCGCTCGAGAACTGGGCGCGCCGCCGTGGAACCCTCGCCGCCGACGCCAACGAGCAGCATCTGGGCCTGGACGACACCGACCTCATGCTCCGCACCGTCCAAGCCGAGTTCAACCTCAAGAACCTGTTTGCCAAGTAGAAACGTCTACGACAAACTCCGGCGTAGATCACGAGCGGCCTCGCAGCGGGAAACCCCGCAGCGGGACCGCCCTACGTTCCACAGATAGATCTGCCATCACAAATTCTGAACCCTCATTTTGAACGATTTCGACCAATTCCCGACACGTAATTCGTTGTCGGATGGTGATGCATCACTATCAAATGTGCGGCAATTGAGTAGTTATATGCTATAGGTAAGCTGCGAAAACTTTTATTTAGGGCATACCAACTCATAATTGCGTCAAGCTTTTGGACAGCATTTGGTTAGACCTCTAAAACGACTTTTTCACTCAGCGCCATCAACACGGCATTAGCTGACACGATATATACCATGAGTATCGTATTGTCACATACCACTGCAAAAGCGGTCTACCAGGCCGCGCATTCGGTGTCTGCGAAAGGCACCGAGTCCTGTAACCCTGCCGCGATTTACGGATCATGTCCCACCGGAACGCTCCTTGACGCAGCCGCAGAATGGCTCACCAAACATGATGTTTCCCTCGACGCAAATGATTCCCTCGAGGTGATGGTGTTTGATCGCAGGAATGCGCGCTATGCAGTGAACTGTCAATGCCACGTTTCTTCAAAACGATTCTCGAACTCACGCTTTATAGAGCTCAAAGATGGCATCTTCATTGTTGGCGTTGAGCTTTGCGCACTTCAGGCCGCCACCTATCTCCCTTTTCGCGAACTGGTGGAGTACTACTTTGAATTGTGCAGCGCTTACTCCCTTGGAACCGGCTCTTCCACCTCTTATAACGAGCGTTTCGCGCTCACCTCGACCGAGAGGCTAAAACAGTTCTTTAATTCCATTACCAGATGCGACGGTCTGGCCCTTGCCCGAAAGGCGATCCAATGTGTGCGCGACGGATGCCGGTCTCCTATGGAAACAGCCTTTGTCATGATGCTAACGCTGCCCAAAAGCGAAGGAGGGCTTGGTATTAAGGGAATTGAGACCGATTACGAGGTGCAGGTCACCACTGCCGCAAAGAATCTCACGAGACGCAAAAAGTTCTTTATGGATGCGTATCTAAAGAAATCTCGCACAGACATTGAATACAACGGTTTTTATCATGACGCGGAAGAAGACCGCGCCATCGATGAGGAGCGCAAGAATGCACTTGCGTCCATGGGGTACGGAATCATCACCGTCAGTCGTTATTCCTTTATGCATGCCAGCTCTTTCGTTAGGGTCATGGAAGCAATCCAGCGGAAAGAGGGCGTACGCCCCTCGCGTCTGCCAAAAGACTTTCAAATCATGCAAGAGGACCTGAGACAGTTTGTGCTCAGAAGGTTTATAGAAGAGAAAAAGCGAATTCAGAAGCAGCTTCTCCAGGATTCCGAAGATCGTCAACGAATCGACCTCGAAAAAGCAACACTCGAAGGCATCACGCTGGATGACCCGACAATTAATGAAGTTACAGCAATCGATGACATGCAGACAGTCGAATCCGACAGCCCATCATTTGCCCAAACAAGCAGCCTCGCGCCCGAGGGCAGGATCTTCGGGGCCGGAAGCTAGACCGGCTAACAAGGTGGGTACCCTAGCGATGTGCAAAATTGCGAGTATTCAGCAGGGTCGGCCCTCCAGCACCCACAAGTTAATCCAAATGAGAAACAAAGACGCTATCGAACGGGAACGTTAGGCAACACTTGAGGAAGATCTTATCTGTTTACCGCCCTTGGATAACTCTTGAGCGGCTTTATTTGGCCCGAAATAGATAAACAGACCCCCTATAGTTGCAGAATACTCCAATTTTTGCACGGCGCGGGGGCACCCACCTCGGCATCGACTATCAAAACCGCTCAATCCGGAATCTCGTCCACTATTCCCCATCATTTTGTGCGATGAATTACTTAAACGTTATTGACATATGAACATACGCTCATATAATCGGAAGTAAGTTATTTGAGCGTATGTTCATATGAAAGGATATTGCAATGAGCATCCGCGTTGATGAAACGAAACCCGACACCGAGGCCACCGAGCCAGTGATCCCCACCACCTGCTCGCCCGAGGACCTTCCCGACGAGGAGCTTCTCTACGACCTCGCCGACCTGTTCAAGGTCTTCAGCGACACCACGCGTATCAAGATCCTTTACGCCCTCATGGGCCGCGAGCTCTGCGTGGCAGACATCGCCGAAGCGACCGAAACCTCGCAGTCCGCGGTGTCGCACCAGCTGCGCACACTCAAGCAGTCGCACCTGGTTAAATTCCGGCGCGACGGGCGCAATATCCTCTACTCGCTCGCCGACGACCACGTCTACACCATGCTCAACCAGGGCATGAGCCATATCTGCGAATAGCAACCAACCACGGTACCAGCGCGGCCTGCACCCAAGCCGCAAAAACGGGAAAGGAACCCACCATGAAAAAGCAGTACAAGCTCGATGAGATCGATTGCGCCAACTGTGCGCGCGAGCTTCAGGACGAGCTGGCCAAGCTCGAGGGCGTCAAATCCGTGTCCGTCAACTTTATGACCCAGAAGCTGACGCTCGAGGCCGATGATGCTGAGTTCGACGAGGTGCTCAACCGCGTTGTTGAGTTTACGGCCGACGCCGAGCCGGACTGCGAGATCATTCTCTAGCCCAGGTTTACGCCAACCTGCAAGGCCGCGCTTGCTGCGGCCTTTGCTCGCGAAATTATATGAGCGAATGTTCATACATTCAAATGGGAGGATACGAGTCATGGCCACCGCCGACCCCAAAAAGAAAAAGAAGAAGCGCAAGAAAAAAGAATCACTCGAGCATAAGCGCAACCGCATCCTGGTAGCGCTGGGCATTTTTGCCGTGGTGTACGCCCTCGATGAGCTCGGCACCCTCACTGCCGCATTCGGCACCCCGGGCGACATCTACGCCAGCTTTGTGCTGTTCCTCGTGCCGTTTTTGATTGCCGGCTACGACGTACTGCAAAAGGCATTCAATAACATCCGCCGCGGCAAGGCCTTCGACGAGAGCTTCCTCATGGCCGTCGCGACCATCGGCGCGTTTGCCATGGTGCTCTTCCCCGATACCGACCCGCACATGGCCGAAGGCGCCGCCGTCATGCTGTTCTACCAGGTCGGCGAGCTGTTTCAGGCGTACGCCGTGGGCAAGAGCCGCAAGTCGATCAGTGCCATGATGGACATCGCGCCCGACTACGCTAACGTCGAGCAGCCCGACGGCACACTCGAGCAAGTCTTCCCCGATGACATCGCCGTCGGCACCGTGATCGTGGTCAAGCCCGGTGAGCGCGTGCCTATCGACGGCGTCATCGTCGAGGGCGAAACCCAGCTCGACACCGCCGCTCTCACGGGCGAGTCAATCCCCCGCCCCGCCAAGTCCGGCGACGACATCATCAGCGGCTGCATCAACATGACGGGCCTCATCCACGTGCGCACCACCAAGCCCTTTGGCGAGTCCACCGTCGCACGCGTCCTGGAGCTCGTGGAAAATGCCAGCGAAAAGAAGGCGCGCACCGAGAACTTTATCACGCGCTTCGCCCGCGTCTACACGCCCGCCGTCACCGGCGCTGCCGCGGTACTCGCGCTCGGCGGCGGCTTGGTCACCGGCGCCTGGTCCGACTGGATCCTGCGCGGCCTGACCTTCCTGGTCGTCAGCTGCCCGTGCGCGCTCGTGATTAGCGTCCCGCTCAGCTTCTTTGGCGGCATTGGCGGCGCATCCAAGCTGGGCGTCCTCATCAAGGGTTCTAACTACCTCGAGACGCTCGCCGATGTGGACACCGTCGTCTTTGACAAGACCGGCACGCTCACCAACGGCACGTTCTCGGTGGTCGCGGTGCACCCCGAGGCTGGCTATACCGAGCAGTCGTTGCTCGAGGTCGCAGCCCTTGCGGAGTCGTTCTCCGATCACCCCATCGCGCAGTCCGTGCGTGTCGCCTACCAGGGCGAGGTCGACCCCAAGCGCGTAAGCGACTCCACCAACGACGCGGGCCATGGCGTGACGGCAACCATCGACGGCAAGCACGTCGTCGTTGGCAACGCAAAGATGCTCGCCGCGGCCGGAGTCGAAGCGCCCGATTGCGAGGTCGTCGGAACAATTCTGCATGTGCTCGTTGACGGCGTGTACGCCGGCCACATCGTGATTGCAGACACCGTCAAGGCCGATGCCGAGCAAACGATTCGCGACCTGCACGCCGCCGGCGTCAAGCGCACCGTCATGCTCACGGGCGACCGTGAGGAGGTTGCGGCGTCTGTAGCCAAGCAACTCGGTCTCGACGAGTTCCACGCGCAGCTGTTACCGGGTGATAAGGTCGAGCGTGTCGAGGCGCTGCTTGCAGCAGAATCGGGCAAGGGCAAGCTCGCCTTTGTAGGCGACGGCATCAACGATGCGCCCGTGCTCACCCGTGCAGACGTTGGCATTGCCATGGGCGCCATGGGTTCCGACGCCGCAATTGAGGCCGCCGACGTGGTGCTGATGGACGACAAGCCTTCCAACATCTCCCGCGCGATCCGCGTGGCGCGCAAGACCATGACGATTGTTTGGCAGAACATCATCTTTGCGCTGGGCATTAAGCTGCTGATTCTGGTGCTCGCAGCGCTGGGCATCGCCAATATGTGGCTTGCCGTGTTCGGCGACGTAGGCGTGGCGATTATCGCCATCCTGAATGCCATGCGCGCGATGGGTGTCAAGAACCTGTAGCGTTCGTGGGCTGTCCGGCCGGGACCGGGCTTGGTTTTGAAAACGTCCTCGCGCATGAGGCCCGTCTTTCCTGCTCCTGCGGAGCAACGGAAAGGCGGGCCTCGCGCTGACGCTCCTATTTGGCAAGGTGTTTTTTAGA
>CAJLAN010000099.1 GCA_905204635.1 uncultured Collinsella sp.
CCCGCCATGAGCGAAAAGGCGTTGCTCAAGCTGGCCGCTGCGCTGGAGCGCTCAAGCGAGCACCCGCTGGCCGAGGCGATTATGGCCGAGTGCGAGGCGCGCGGAATCGTCGCACGCATGGTCGAGGACTTTACCGCCGTGCCCGGGCGAGGCGTTACGGCACGCGAGGGGCAGAATGTCATCGCCGCCGGCAACGTGCGTCTGATGGACGAGCTGGGCGTGAAGGTTCCCGCCGGCCTTGCCGAACAGTTCGCGGCCGAGGGCAAGACGCCGCTGTTCTTTGCCAAGAACAGCGAGCTTGTCGGTACCATCGCCGTGGCGGACGAGGTCAAGGAGACGAGCGCCGGGGCCATCGCCGCACTGCGCTCGCTTGGCGTCGACGTGCGCATGCTCACCGGCGACAACCGCGTGACGGCCGAGGCCATCGCCCGCCGCGTGGGGCTGAGCAGCGAACAGGTCATCGCCGACGTCCTCCCTGCCGACAAGGAGCGCCACGTCCGCGAGCTGCAGGATGTGGGCGGCAAGGTCGCCATGGTAGGCGACGGCATCAACGACTCCCCCGCCCTGGCGCGCGCCGACGTGGGCCTTGCTATCGGCACCGGCGCCGACATCGCCAAGGAGGGCGCCGACGTGGTTCTCATGCGCAGCGACCTCATGGACGTCGCCCGCGCCATCGAGCTTTCGCGCGCCACGATCCGCAACATCAAGCAGGACCTGTTCTGGGCACTGTTCTACAACGGCATCGGCATTCCGCTGGCGGCGGGCGTGTTTATCCCGCTGGGCCTGACGCTGAAGCCGATGTTTGGCGCCGCGGCCATGAGCCTGTCGAGTGTCTGCGTCGTAAGCAATGCGCTGCGCTTAAAATCCTTTAAGCCAAAAGTGGCAAAATAAGCTCACCATTAAGTCCATTTAGAACGGGTTTTCCAGGTGCCCGAGATTGACCTGAAAGAGGAGCGACGCGTACTTTGGTACGCGAGCGACGGCTTGAAGGTCAAGGTCGGGTGCCTGGGAAAGCCGACACAACAGGGAGGAATACCCATGCGATACACAATCAAGACTTCCGGCCTCATGTGCGGCCACTGCGACGCTACTGTCGAGACGGCACTGCTCAACGTTGCCGGCGTGACCGACGCCGACGCCGATCACGAGACCCAGACCGTCCAGGTTGAGTGCGCCGACACCGTAACCGCCGAGCAACTCGCCGCCGCTGTCGAGGCCGCGGGCGAGAAATTCCACGCCCTGTCTGTGACCGCCGCATAGCAGTCGCTGCCTACTGAATCCTCAGAAGTTGCGGTGAAATACGGACTGTTGTGCCGCCCTAGGCCTTTAAACGGTCCGTATTTCACCGCAACTGACGGGGACATCCGGAAGATCGACCAGAAACGAGGACCCGACATGATGGCAGACCATAAATCGGTGACCCGCATGCTCAAGACGGCACGCGGTCAGATCGACGGCATCCTGCGGATGGTCGAGGAGGACCGCTACTGCGTCGATATCTCCACGCAGCTCATGGCCACACAGGCGCTCCTCGCGCGCATTAACGCCGACGTGCTCAAGGCGCATATCGAGGGCTGCGTGACTTCGGCAATCGAATCGGGCGACGAAGACCTCAAAGCCGCCAAACTCGCCGAAATCGAACGCGTCGTCGACAAACTCTCCAAGTAATTGGGGCATTGGGGACAGGTACGTTTGCACCGTCTTGGTATTCCGGGGACAGGTATGTTTGCACCACATTGGTGCAGATTAACCTGTCCCCCTTGCTCTAAATCGGGTATAAAGGCGTGCAGCATATCGAACGAAAGGCAATTTGCATGAATGACTTTATGAAGGGTCGCAATGGCGCCGACGAGCTCACCATCGTGATGGGTTTTGCCGGCATCGTCATCGCGATGATCGGATCGATAGCCCGCATCCAGTGGCTCAGCTGGATTGCCATCGCCGTAATCGTGATTGGCGTGCTGCGCGGCCTGTCCAAAAATATCGACGCACGTCACAAGGAGAACGAGGCCTTTGTCGCCGCGACTGCAAACGTCCCCTGCCTGGGCAAATTCGTCGCCAGCTTGGGCGGCGGAACCGCAGCGGCCAGCACCTCACGCGCGGCCGGCACCAGTAAGGAAGACTTTGAGCGTGCCAAGCGCACGGCCAAGAAGATGTGGAAGGGCCGCAAGACCACGGCCTATCTCAAGTGCCCCAACTGCGGCCAGATGCTCTCCGTCCCCAAGGGCAAGGGCAAGATCCGCGTCACCTGCCCCAAGTGCCACGCCAAGATGGAGACGCGCTCCTAGCCGCCATACCATAGGACAAATAAAAGCCGAGGCCTCGCGCTGAGACCTCGGCTTTTTGTATGCGACAACGGAGCTGTCCCTTTGTCACACCTATGCTACGCCGTCGCGGGCCAGCTCCTCAGCCAGCGCTTCGGCTGGCATGGCCATAATCGCGTCGAGCTCGGCATCCACCTCGGGGATGCGCTTCACCTTGAGTTTGCACACCAGATCGCCGCGACACATCACGTGCATCGGCTCACGCAGAGCGCACAGGTCATCGAGCGGGTTCTCGCGCGTCACCAAGATATCGGCGGCCTTGCCGCACTCGATCGTGCCAGTCTCGCCGTCCAGCCCCAGCAGCTCGGCGTTGACTTGCGTAGCCGTATGCAGTGCGAAGGCGTTGCTCACGCCGACATACTTGGCAAAATAGGCCACCTCACGCCACATGTCGTACTGCGTCACGAACGGGCAGCTCGAGTCCGTACCCAGGCCCACCTTAACGCCAGCTTCCAGTGCGGCACGGGCGCTCTCGATAATGCCCGAGCACACGATATCGCCGTTCTTCTTTTGCGTATCGGTCGAATGGGTCTTTTTCGGGTCGAGCAATACAAACGGCAGCGCCGGGCTGATAGTGCAGGTAACACTGGGCGCACGCCCCTCGAGTTGCGTGCCCGCGGCGCCACGGTACAGCTCCAGAATCTCGGGCGTCAACGGAGCGCCGTGCTCAATCGTGTCAACGCCGGCCTCAAGCGCGGCCTTCACGCCCTCGGTACTCTCGACATGGGCCATAACCGGCAGACTCACCTCGTGCGCAGCCTTGCACGCCGCCGCGGCAACCTCGACCGGCATGCGCAGCACGCCCGGCTCGCCCACCTCGGTAGCGTCGAACACGCCGCCCGTCACGAACAGCTTAATGACGTCGGCACCACGCGCATACAGGTCGCGCACCTGTTCAGATGCCTCGGGGGGACTGTTGGCCACCTGGGCGAACAAGCCCGCACCATGGCCGCCCGGCACCGTGACGCCCGTTCCCGGCGCCACCAGGCGAGGACCTTGATACTTGCCGGCATCGATAGCATCGCGCACGGCCAGATCGGCAAACAGCGGATCGCCCGCGCCGCGCACCGTGGTCACGCCACTTGCCAGTTGTTGTTGGGCGCTGCCCTTAAGAATATGGCGCACGATGGCGCGCCCCACGGGATTATCGAGCTTCTTCATCAGCGCGCCCGCATCGCCGGCCGAGACAGGCTTGCCCGAGCCGCACAGGTGCACGTGCATATTGATGAGACCGGGCATGAGATACGCACCGCCCAGGTCGATAACCTCGGCACCCGCGGGCGCCTGCGTCACAGCACTCGGCCCCATCCAGGTGATGACGCCGCGCTCAACAGTCACGGCCATATCGGGTTGCGGCTCCATATGCTCCGAGCCATCCAGAATGGTCGCATTGATAAACAACGTGGAACGATCGGCAGACGCCATATCGAGCTCCTCCCTCACGATTAACTTGAACATTTGTCCATTATCACCTAGTCCCGCTGGATTGCTGCAGACGCATCGGTTAACGGAGGGAAGAGGGGATGTGGGAGACGGAATATGCTGCAGTCCCACCCCAGCGACACCAGGGAAATATCTCGATCTGTAACAGATACAGGGTTGTTGGGCCCCTTGATGTTACAGATCGAGACATTCGGTCGACGTTTCACCGGTTTGTCTCGATCTGTAACAATTACGAACTCAAACAACTTCTAAACGTTACAGATCAAGACAAAACCTCTCAGCGCCCATACCACCGACGTCTCCACTCCTCAGCCAAATCGGGCCGTCGCGGAATACCCGCCAGCCTCATCTTCTCAACCAGCTTCCCCGGATTCTTGAGCTCATCAAACGTAAACCGAAGCACCTTGTGCCCGAGCATCGTCAGATGAGACTCTCGCTGACGTTCTGCCACGAATGGGTCGACCGACCCCCGATCCCCACCATCCTGCAGGGTATACTTTCCCTTCCCGTCGAGCTCGCCGATGACACATGTCCCATCCTCGAGCCTCCAGAAATAATCAACCCGAAACACCTGGCTCGAATCGAGCGGATCGCGAAACTCCACCTGCAGCTCCGGAACCGGAAAGCCGTACGCAATAAAGAACGCTCGGAACCGAGACTCGCCGCCGTTTTCGGACAGCCCGTCCGCATACGACGCAATCGCCTGTGCCCTGCGATACCCTCGCCTGCCCTCGCAATCGGCGCGGAGGCGCTCGCACAAATCCCCACGTGATACGCCTTTCGCCCGCAGTGCAGAATCGGCAATCGCCAACCCGTAGGAGAACGGCGCACGCAGCAAGCAATCCTCCGCCGTGCGCCAAAACGACGTCACCCGCACGCCGTCGACGCGCTCGAGCGCGCCCGCAATCTGCGGACGCAACAACCTGCACCCGCCGCTCAACGTCACCGAACAGCAAGTCTTAACAAGGAAACGCGGCCCGAGCAGATCATTCGGCACCTCCAGACCCCATATCAGCGCGGCGTCATATCCCCAAAACGCCCAATCGGGATGAAATTTCGCAAGCCCTTTGATAGTCCTCAGCGCTCGCTCCGCCGGCGTCAATGCATCCCAATCATGCTGAAAACAGAACAGGTACGGCTCGGGCTCCGCGATATCGTCGGTTCCAACATGGCGTCGCAGCCACATGAGCTCGGTATTGTCATGCGTTGCGAGCAGCGCACCTTGCTTGGCCGTCTCCGCGAGCCGCGCGAGCATCCTATTCCGCGCCAACGTGTTGCGAGTCGCATGTTTGTGTTTGAGAACGGTATTAGGCACTTTCATCACCACCACGTCAGACAAATGGACCATCGTCACCGTTGCCTCCGCTGGCAAATGTCTTGATCTGTAACAGGAAGACAGTCTTTGAGCCTCTAGTTGTTACAGAACAAGATCTTTCGGCAGCCGCCAACCTTCCGTCTCAATCTGTAACAGTTACGGGCCCAAACAGCCGCCAAACGTTACAGATTGAGACAAAGTCAGGGCAGCAGGGCGACGCCAGTCACATCCCCTACTCCCACTCCTGCTCGTAGATGTTGAGCGACTTCACGTACCGCCCCTGGGCGCCCATGATGTCGCGGACCAGGCGCAAAAAGAAGCTGACGCACGAGGTGTCAAAGCCGTCCTGCAGATCCTCGGGATGCACCGCACCCGGTCCATCGACCGCCGTGTCACTCAGGCGCGCGATGTCATACAGATAGAGCTGTCCCGCCGTCAGCCAGACATCGTCGATGCAGGCGAGGCGCACCGCGATCGCGCCGTCGCTCCAATGCTCCTTTTGCACGATATGCAGGTCGTAGACATCAAAGCGACGGTCGGCACGCGTATCCTTCAGCGCAACCATGCCGTTCGCAGGATCCTTGTCCAAAATGCCAAAGCGCGAGAAATACTGCGTGTCGCGTACCTGCTCGAGCCGCTTGAGCGAGGCAGGCGAAAGCGATGCCGGCGGTTCGTCAACATACAGCTCGAGCAGCGTCTTGCCATGGCGATAGGGGCGCTCGAAGAGCAGCCAATCGGTAAATGCCATGTTGTAGGCCATGAGTTCGTTTTGCGAAGGCTCGGTGCAATAGCTGAGCCACGGGTCGACAATGATCTCGAACTGTTCGCGTGCCGGCTCCAAAAACTGGAACTTCCGCAGCATCCAAAAATGGGCCATGTCGGCAATATCGTTGCCGACGGCTTCAGCCAGCTGCGCTCGGTCTAAAACGTGGTCAGTCACGGCATCCTCCTCAAACTGATGAACCTCAATTTGAGCTTACGAGGAGGGTGGGCAGCCACGACCAGCGCGGGCAAAATAGGCCTCCGGCTGCAAACCAGATGCTGACCAAACACTTGACGGGACACTTGACCGAATGAGCGCACCGCAAAGAAACCGCAGGTAGATATAGACAGTCAGTTCACTCATTTGAGGCAAACGCCCGCTACCACCACAGAAAGAGCAGAGTAGCACAGTCGCAAACGTCGACGAATGAACACTTGCACGTCGGCAAATGACAAAGTCGCCTGCGAACTCGCAAGGAGTGTCCCCGAATGCCGGCACATAAGGAACGTCCCCAGCTGCCGGCACTTGGGGACGTTCCTTTTGGGCCGGCATTCGGGGACAGCCCTTGACGATTCAGCTGTGGACAGCCGCC
>CAJLAN010000100.1 GCA_905204635.1 uncultured Collinsella sp.
TGCCGGTGTCGAGGCCCACGTCGTTGTATCCCACGTGGCAGTAATACTGCGCACCGTCATCGTCTGCGGTCAGGTCAATCTCGAGCTTTGAGGCCGTTCCAGCCGCGAGGTTGCCATCGGCACCCACGAGCTTAAACTCTGTCTCGCCGCGGCCCTTGCGGTACCACATATAGGTCGGTGCCAGCCCTGTTTCGCTATCGTCGGCACCGAGTTGCTTCACATAGCCAATCGCCGAGAGCGTCAGGTGGCTTCCCGCCGTGCGCTCAACCGAAGAGTCGTATCCAAGATCCGACCCCTCCGCAGCATCCGCTGCAGGTCCGCTCACGGTCATCGTCATGCCATCGGGCATGGTCTTGACCGTGATGATTGCCGAGCGAATACCTGTTTCGGTCGTGGATCCATTCTTAACGGCGGCGATGGCGAATCGATACTCCGTATTGGGCTGCAGCCCATCCCACTTGAGCGAGATCTGCGTGTTGTCGGCAATCTTCCAGCTATTGACGACCGCATCCGCCGCATTGCTCTGCAGCATGCCCACGCCGTAGCTAAAGCCACTCTTGTTTGCGAGTACATCGTCCCAGCTAAACGTAACGCTGGTCGAATCGACGGCGTTTGCCGTAAAGCCCGTCACGGCCGGCGCGTCGGGCATCTCGACGTCCTTAACGTCATAGCCCACGATCCAGAACTGGTCGGTGTCCTTGGTGCCGAGCTTGTCGCCCGAGTCTGCCTCGAACTTGTCGACATCCACCGCGTTGACGCCCAGACGCCACACAAAACCGTACTTGCCCTGCGCGGCCTCGGGCAGGTTGTCGACGGTGCCGCCGTATTCGGTCGATTCACTCGAGGAGTTACCCGTAGTAAAGCCGGCGTTGGCACCAAAGCACAGGCCGCCAAACAACTCGTGCTTTGCGAGCTTCGCGCCCATGACAACGCTGCCGTTCAGCGTCAAGCCGAGCTCGAGCTCCTGCTCCTTGCCCTCCTCGACTTCGATGGTCTGCTCAATGCTCGCCCCCGACTGCGCGGCGGCGCCGTTAAACCCATCGTGCGTGTAGGCGCGCGTTACGCCAGGCTTGCCCAGGCCAAAGGAATCCCCAACGGGAGTCTCGCCGTTGAGCGTCGTTTGATAGGTTCCGGGTTCTCCCGACCGGTTGGTCAAAAAGTAGCTGAGCGGCGTCATATTGTGCTGTTTGGCAATGCGGTCATAGGCCTCGACATTAACGACCGAGGTCTGCGCGCCGAGCGACACGGGCGCCGCCATCACGCCCTTGCCACCAGTTTCCTCATTTTCGATCTCATACTCGTAATAGACCATCGGAATCGTGTAGAGCACGGCCTTGTCACCCTCGCCGGCATGCGACTCATAGCTTACGCTTGCGCTGACCGTGCGCTCGCTCCGGTAGTCATAGCATCCCTCGGCGGCAAAATCGACTGAAGCATTCATCGCGACCAGGGGCGGACCGGTCTGCACCTCGACGGCAACGCCCAACTCGGCGCCAATGGTATAGCCCTGGGATGTCCCCGTGCCCTTTTCCTCTCCGTATGACGTGCCGCCCAACACCAGATAGCCGTATGCCTGCTCCAGATCCTCAACATAGGGCGCATCCTGCAGCACGGCAAGCACGCGCGGGTTGGTATAGACCTTGTAGCGGTCCTTGTACGTGATCTTGACGCTGTCGTTGTCGACATCGGGCAGCGCGAGCGAGATAAATGTGCCGTAGGTAGTGCCGCGACGGTTGCTCTCGCTAATCACCTGCTCCTCGCCGCGGCGCACCTTTCCGTTCTCGTCGAGCGAAAAATGCGAGGCGGTCATCCAATAGTAGTCATCGTTCTTGCGCAGGTCCTCGTCGCGGTGCTTGCCCACCACGGCGATAAAGCTCTCGTTATAGCGGTCCGAACCCGAGACGCTGCCCGCCTTGACGTCGCTGATCCACACCTGTTCTATACCCTTGTGGTCATGCTTGTTGCTGCTGTTGTATTGCTGACCGCTCATGCTCATGGTTCCGACCATGGACCCCAAGCCCTGAGCCCCGCTCTGTGCCGTGTTGCAGGCAAAGTCGCGGAACACATCGCCGCCCACGAGCACCTCGTCAACCGCCAGCTGCTCGGACAGGCCGTCAAGGTTGGCAGTGGCAAGGGCAATAGGCGCCAAGGTGCACGGATAGCGCTTATCCTGAGCGCTATCCTTCCATGCGCTGTTGGGCGCATGCATCAGCCCATAGGAGGCGAGGAGCCCGTCTCTGTATTCCTTACAATCGGAAAGCTTGAACTCGCCAGACTCCGAGTCAAAATACGCGTAGCGGTACAGCGCGCCGTACAGCCCCTTGCTGCCGTCAGAAGCGCCGTAATCAAAAGCGCTGCGTTGCCAGTCATAGCCCGCAAGAATAAGGCCCGTGACGGTTTCACCCGTCTTCTTTCCTTCTTCATCGTAGGCGGCAAACGTGCCGAACGTCGCATTCGCAGCGACCATGGTCTTGCCGTTCGCGGAGAGGGAGATTGCGCCCGCGTCGCCCAGAGCATCGACATGGACGAGCGCACCCTTGGATGCATCCCACGAAAACAGCTCGCAATGCGTCGACTTATCAATATTCTTCTTGCCGTAGGGTGCCGAGACCACGATGGCGAGGTCATCGCAAAAATCGCGATCGAGGTCGCCGGCCGCTAGCGAAACGACAGGAGCTGACTGAAGCTGCGTCCAGGAGTCGTTCCCGCCCTTGTTGTGCGTGGTGTAGTCCGCGGCGTTACCGGCATCGATCTTGACGACGCTTTGCTTCCAGTTGCCGCCCTCCAAGTCATACATGTCGACCACAGCCTTGCGCACGCCGTTCTCGTCGACATAGCAGCCCGCGTAGACAAAAAGCTCGTCGACGCCGTCGCCATCGACATCGCCCGCCTCGACATCAAAGACGGCGTCGTGCTCTTGCAGGTAACCGGCATCCAAGTACTTAAAACGGCCTTCGTACATCATATTAGTGTTGACCGTCACCGGCAGGTGTGTGTCGAGAGTGCGCGTACGCCCGTTGCTAAACGAGTAGAGGACCAGCTCAACCTTTCCGGCGTATGACTTGCCGTCAATCGTCGTGGAGGAACTGTCGCCGTAGGCACGGAGCTCGGCAACGCGGCTCTTTTTGCCCGTGCTGGCGTCGCTGCAGAACTCAACACTCGTGGCGTGAATGCCCGAGAAACCGTTGTTGTCGTTGGCGAGTACTGTTGAGGACTCATTGTTGCTTAGGTACGACCAGGTGCCGCCACCGTAGTCGCTATGCTTGTAGAGATCGCTGTTCGTATCGAAGTTGTTGACGTTTTGCCAGAACTTTGCGGCGCCCCACACACTTCCATAGCCATCGGTGAGTTTGCTGCTGCCGCCAATGTCACCGCGCTCGACGTTCTCGAGCTTGTCGCGCAGAGTGTAGCGATTGCCATGGCTACCGTTAGCTGCCATATAGACCTCGCTGCGCGTGGCAAACGTCGTGGGGGTATCAGTGGAATAGGGGCCAACGGTATCGGCCGGAATGTCCTCGCTCGCGCCCAGACCCAGGGCTTGATAATCCTGCTCGGTCATATCGGTGATTGCGGGCGCGTCTGCCGCCTGGGCAACCTGGGGCGTGGCCGTGAAGCAGGCGACGCTCATGGCGATCAACGCAGCAAGCGCCGCCGTCCCAACAAGCGGGATTTTCGACAGCCTACGGATACGGGGGTGTGGAACGTACATGAGGGACCTCGCTTTATTCGAGTGGAGTGGACTCATTTTTACAAATGATACGTCCGATGCCCGATATCACGTGTCTCATTTTCGCCAACGGCGTGTCTCATTTTTGAGAATCCGAGATGCCGCGGAAATCTTATCCCAGCTCAAAGGCCATTTCTGGGATGTATTTTCCGTCGAGTGCCTCATCGGGAAACTGCATCCCATTTCAAGCGTCGATTCTGGGACGCACTTTCCCCTTAGACCCTCAACCGGAAACCGCATCCCACTTTGAGCGCAAATTCCGGGACGCATTTTTCGAAAGCCTGACCATCCGGAAAGCCCGTCCCACTTTGGGCGCATCCGGGCACGGAACCATCGACCTATCAGGCCTCCCATCAATAAAGAGGCGTCCTCCCGGACGGCGGGGCACGAAGTTCATCGCGAGTTCCGCACGCAAAGAAGGCCACTTAATGTGGCCTTCGTCTTGCGCAGGACTGTAGAGCAGGGAACTTCGTGCCCCGACGCCCGGGAGGACGTTTCATTTAGAAAGATGGACCGACCGCCGTCAGCGATGGGAGCTACTCCCCCAGCACGGCCTTTTTGGCGGCTGCAGCCATGTTGTCCAGATCTTCCTTGGTGGGATGATCCTTTGCGGCAACCCAGTTGTCGAGCAGCATCTTATAGCGAGCGTTGTCGGGATCTTGCTCGAGCATGGCCTCGTAGCGCTGCTTGACCGCGGGGCCCATCTTGCCCTGGCACATCGCCCAGCCCGCAAGCTCGGCATCATTGGCCAAGTTAGACGATACGCGGTCGATAATCTGCCTAAAGTACTCCTCGCTGGCGCCAAAACCGCAGGTGCCAAACAGGAAGACGCGCTTGCCGTGCAGAGCGGAGAGCAACGTCGCGACCGAAGGCGTGCACGCGCCCTTGTCGCACCAAAAACCGACGAGCACCGTGTCGGCCGCGCAGGCGCCCTGCGCCTCGAGCGCAACCTGATCCGCATCTGCATCGTCGCTCAACGCCGCGGCATGGACAAACTCAACGCCCGCAGCCTGCAGAGCGCGCTTAATCGCGCCCGAAACCATCCTGGTATTACCGCTCTTGCTGTTAACCACCAAAGAGCACGTCATAGTCACGTTGCCTCGTTTCCCCCAAAACTAAAGCTACTAATGCAATTTATTAGATGAATATCTTAGTACTAACGTGACAGATGTAAACCACCGTCTGTCGATTGATTAATTTG
Organism: uncultured Collinsella sp.; assembly: GCA_905204635.1. Lineage (GTDB taxonomy): Bacteria > Actinomycetota > Coriobacteriia > Coriobacteriales > Coriobacteriaceae > Collinsella. The sequence goes on from CAJLAN010000100.1 coordinate 4,929, forward strand.
CCCCACGGGCTTGCTCACTGGGCGAACTGGCTGCGGTAGAGCTCGGCGTAGAAGCCGTCTGCCGCCAGCAGCTCGTCGTGTGTGCCCCGCTCGATAATCTCGCCGTCGCGCATGACCAGAATACAGTCGGCGTTGCGAATCGTGCTCAGGCGATGCGCCACCACAAAGCTCGTACGACCGGCCATGAGCTCGTCGAATGCCGCCTGCACCTGCAGCTCGGTACGCGTATCGATACTCGAGGTCGCCTCGTCCAGCAGCAGGATAGCCGGATCGGTGAGCATAACGCGCGCGATGCACAGCAGCTGCTTTTGGCCCTGGCTAAACGTGCCGCCGTCCTCGCCGATGACCGTATCGTAGCCGCCTGGCAGCTGCACGATAAACTTGTGCGCGTGCGCGCGCTTGGCGGCTTCGATAACCTGCTCGCGCGTGGCTCCTGGGCAACCGTAAGCGATGTTGTCCGCCACCGTGCCCTCGAACAGCCAAGTGTCCTGCAGCACCATGCCAAAGGCACGGCGCAGGCTTGCGCGCGTGTAGTCACGCGAAGACCGGCCATCGACCATGATGCGGCCGGCATCGATATCGTAAAAACGCAGCAGCAGATTGATGAGCGTTGTCTTACCGCAGCCCGTGGGGCCGACCAGGGCAAAACGCATGCCGGGCTTAGCCTCGATGCAGATGTCCTGCAGCAGCTTGCGGTCGGGAACGTAGCTAAAGTCCACGTGTTCAAAGGTCACCTCGCCCCGCGGGGCGGCAAGCTCCACGGCATCTGGCGCATCGGGCTCCTGCTCGCGGGCATCGAGCAGTGCAAACATACGACGTGCCGAGGCATACGCCGTCTGGATCTGCGTAATGACGTTGGTGACCTCGTTGAACGGCTTGGTGTACTGGTTGGCATAGGACAGGAAGATCTGCACGCCGCCCACCGTAAGCGCCGCGGGCACGCCCGTGATCACGCCCACGCAGCCGATCACAGCAACCACGGCATAGATGATGTTGTTGATAAAGCGCGTGCCGGGGTTGGAGAGCGAACCCATAAACTGCGCGCGCTCGCCCGCGGTGTAGAGCTCGGCATTGAGGGCATCGAAGCGCTGCTGGGCGTTGGGGCCATAGGCAAAAGCGTCGACAAGCTTCTGCTCACCTACGTACTCCTCGATATGACCACCGAGCTGGCCCTGGATGCGCTGCTGGGCCGTAAAGCTTTTGTTGGAGAGCTTGGCGATGGCGCCGGCCGCAAAGATGGAGAGCGGTGTGACGAGCACCACCACGAGCGTCATGGCCAGGTTAATGGAGAGCATAAACGCGAGCGTGCCTACGATGGTGATGACGCCGGTAAAGAGCTGCGTAAAACCCTGCAGCAGGCCGTCGCCCACCTGATCGACGTCGTTGACCACGCGGCTCATAAGGTCGCCGTGGGCATGGCTGTCAATAAAGCTGAGCGGCATGCGGCTGAGCTTGTCGCTCGCCTCCACACGCATGTCGCGCACCGTCTCGTAGGACAGGCGGT
>CAJLAN010000101.1 GCA_905204635.1 uncultured Collinsella sp.
CCGCCGCCACGGACGACGCCGAGGGCTGCGGCAACTGCAGCAATTGCCTCACGCAGTTCGAGGTCGAGGACGTCACCGATATGGCCCGCGCCGCTGTGCGCTACGTGGCCGCGCGACCCATGCGCTTTGGCAAGTCGCTCATCGCCGACGTGCTTCACGGCGGCAACACCGAGCGCATTCGCCAGATGCATCTGGACGAGGACCGCGGCTATGGTGAGCTGTCGAGCGAATCGGTCGGGCGCATCAAGGACATCATCGGCCAGCTGTGCGGCCGCGGTTATCTGGCTACCTCGCAGGGGCAGTACCCGGTCGTGGGGCTGGGCCCGCGCGCCGGCGAGGTCGAGGACGAGGCGTTTGCCTTTACCGTTAAGCGTCGCGCGTCCAAGCGCAAGGCCTCGGCCCGTGCCCGCCGTGCGGTTGATCTGCTGCGCGAGGAGGCCGAGCTGGATCAGCGCCCGCGCGTGGGTGACGATGTCGAGCTGTTCGAGCGCCTGCGTGCCCTGCGCAAGGAGATTTCGACCGAGCTGGAGATAGCGCCGTACATGGTCTTCTCCGACAAGGCCCTGCGCGGTCTGTGCCGCCTGCGCCCGCAGACGCGCGACGAGCTTATCCAGGTCAACGGCATCGGCGAGAAAAAGGCCGATGCCTTTGGCGAGCAGTTTATGGCAGCGATTGAAGAGTTTGAGTCCGAGCATGCACGGAATGGAGCGTAATGATGGCATCCGACGATAAAACCGAGCGCACTGAGGTGTCCGCCGTGCCGCTGTACCAGCAGGTAATGGACGACCTAAAAGGCGAGATCGCGCGTGGCGTGTACGCATCCGGCTCGCGCATTCCTTCCGAGATGGAGCTCGCGAAGTACTACGGCGTGGGACGCATCACCGTGCGCCGCGCCATCGAGGAGCTGTCGCGGGCGGGGTATCTCAACCGCCAGCAGGGGAGGGGCACGTTTGTGTGTGCGCCCAAACTCAAGCGCAAGATTGTCCAGAAGGGTGATGTTCAGAGCTTTTCCGAGGGTTGCGCTGCCAACGACATGGCGGCCGGAGCACGCCTGGTGTCGCGCACGGTGGTTGCGGCGACGCGCGAGGACGCGGCGTTTTTTGGGGTGGAACCCGGCTGCGAGCTCATCGTTGTCGAGCGCGTGCGCACGGCAGACGGCGTGCCCGTCATGCTCGAAAACAACGCTTTTGTGCTGGCTGACCATCCCTATCTGCAGACGCTTGCCGACAAGGATCTCACGGACAATTCCATCTTTGCGCTCGTTGCCGAGCATTCGGGCCGCGCGCCGCTCAAGTCCGACCCCTGTACTGTGGAGATTGCGCTTGCCGATGCTCAGGCGGCCTCGCTGCTGGAGGTGCCGGTCGGCGAGCCGCTCTTCTATATGGAGGCGTACTTTACCGATGAGGACGAGCGGCCCTTGCTGCTCGGACGCCAAAAGATCGTGGGTTCGCGCTACGTGTTCGACATCTAACGTCCACAGATAGAACGATATAGAACAAATTTGGTGAGATGGCTTCACGTGCGTCGTCATGCGTGCTATAAATAGGACAACATAGAACGACCGCAGGTACGAGCTGACGTCGTTCAAAACCGCCACACAAGGAGGAGCATCACCATGAACGCACACGATCTGATTCAGGAAATTATCGAGCGCAAGGGCAAGATTGAGAATGTCTTTTGGATCGCCTGCGGCGGTTCGATGATCGACCTGATGCCGGCCAACGAGCTGCTCAAGCGCGAGGCAACCACGTTTACCTCGACGGTCTACACGGCACGCGAGTTTTGCCTGATGGCCCCCAAGAGCCTTGGCGAGAAGTCGCTCGTCATCGCCTGCAGCCACAGCGGCAACACGCAGGAGGTCGTCGACGGCTGCGAGATGGCGCTGGCAGCCGGCGCCGAGGTCGTGGCCATGACCGACTGCGAAGGCTCCAAGATCGATAACGGCAAGTGGACTACCTGGGTCTATCCGTGGGGCGAGGACGTGCCGCAGGCCGAGGTGCCGCAGGGCATCGGCGCTCTGATCGCTGCCGAACTGCTCGACCAGCAGGAGGGTTACGAGGCACTCGCCGACATGTACGCCGGCCTTAAGCAGATGGATGCCCTGCTGCCCGCTGCCCGCGAGAAGGTCAACGCCGAGCTGGGCGATCGCTTTGCCGAGCTCTGCCAGCAGCACGAGTTCTTCTATATCCTGGGTTCCGGCCCCAACTTTAGCCAGACCTACGCTATGGCCATCTGCTCGCTCATGGAGATGCAGTGGCAGCACTGCTGCTATATCCACTCCGGCGAGTACTTCCACGGCCCGTTCGAAGCCACCGAGCCCGGCGTGTTCTACTTTGTACAGCTCGGATCGGGCGAGTGCCGTCCCATGGAGGAGCGTGCACTTGCGTTCCTCAACACGCACACCGATACGGTTATGGTGCTCGATGCGCTCGAGTACGGCGTGGACGAGGTGCCCGCCAGCGTGCGTTCGTTCCTGGAGCCGATCTTCTTCTATGCGATGAGCTGCGAGCTGCGCGCCGCCCGCGGCAAGGTGTTCGACCACAGCCCCGAGGTCCGTCGCTACATGGGCATCGAGCAGTACTAGGCACCGGGAAAAGTATTCACCTTCGATTCGCAAGGGCACTGCGTGAGTCAAAAAAGCGGGCCGCGCCGGGGATTTCCGGCGCGGTCCGCTTGGTATCGCGTTTAGATTCGCGAGATTGCGGCGATTGACGGTCTACTTGCCGACAACGCCTTCGGCGTCCCACCAGTCGAGCTGGGCGATGTTGTCGCGGATGTGCTGGCAGCTCTTGTGGAAGCCCTCGAGCTCGTGCTCGGACAGGTCCAGTGTGTAGACTTCCTCGACGCCCTCGGCACCGATCACGCACGGCAGGGAGGTAAAGATGCCCTCCTCGCCATACTGGCCGGTCATAAGCGTAGAGGCCGAAAGCACGGCGTGCTCGTTGTGCAGCACAGCGGCGCAGACGCGTGCGGCGGAGTTGGCGACGGCGTACTCGGTGCACTGCTTGCCCTGGTAGGTCACATAGCCGCCCTTGCGTGCAAGCTCCTCGACCTCCATGTGGTCGAAGGCGTACTTGTCGGGGTTCTCGGCCTGAAGCTCGTTAAGGCTCTTGCCGGCGATGGTCGCGGCCTTAAAGGCTGCAAGCTGGCTAAAGCCGTGCTCGCCGATCATATAGGCGTCGATGGACTTGGGGCTCACACCGACCTTCTTGGAGATCTCGGTGCGCAGGCGGGCCCGAGCCGATGATCTTCTTGGGATCGTAGCCGGTCAGGTGCCACAGCTCGGTGCACACGACGTCGCAGGGGTTGGAGATGCTCACGAAGATGCCGTCAAAGCCGGCATCGACGATGCACTTGGCAAAGGTGCGGGCGGCGTCGGTGGTAAAGAACAGCTCGCCGTCGCGGTTGCCGGCGGCCAGTGCGACCTTGCCGGCGGCATTGACGATGACATCGCAGCAGGCCAGCTCCTCGTAGTGGTCGTAGCAGTTGACGATCTTGGTGTTGTACGGGACAAATGAAAGGGAGTCGCGCAGGTCCTGGACCTCGGACGTCACCTTGGCCTCGTTGATATCGCACAGGTACAGCTCATCGGCAATGCCCTGCATAAGTAGGCTGTTGGCGACATGTGCTCCTACGTGGCCCTGGCCGACCACACCGATCTTACGCGTCTGGTACATATATGTATCCTTTCGGCCGAGTTTTTCGCGTCGAACCATTGTAGCGTCCAGCTGCCACTTTGCTAGACTAAAGCGCCGTAGATTTTTGGGACATGCCTTAATCTCTACTTTTGGAGCGATTTGGGCCGCTGACGGCATCGCTGGGCGATGTGCTCGCGCGGATGGGGCTGCTCGTTGTACCATAGCTGCAACTGACTCGTAAGGAGCATCCATGCCCATTCGCATCCCCGACGCCCTCCCTGCCGCTGCGCAGCTCGAGAGCGAGAACATCTTTGTCATGACCGAGTACCGCGCACTGCATCAGGACATCCGTCCGCTGCGCGTGCTCATCCTCAACCTCATGCCCACCAAGATCGCCACCGAAACGCAAATCATGCGCAAGCTCTCCAACACGCCGCTGCAGGTGGAGGTGGACCTGCTGCGCACCAAGACGCACGAGGCCACGCACGTGAGCGCTGGCCACCTGGAGACGTTCTACCGCACGTTCGACGACATCCGCGACATCCACTACGACGGCCTGATCATCACGGGCGCGCCGGTGGAGCAGATGCCGTTCGAGGAGGTCGACTACTGGCCCGAGCTCTGCCAGATCATGGACTGGTCTACCACGCACGTGCACTCTACGCTGCACATTTGTTGGGGCGCGCAGGCCGGCCTGTACCATCATTACGGTATCCAGAAGCACGACCTGCCGGCAAAGGCGAGTGGCGTGTTCGAGCATTATCTGGTGAAGCCGCAAAGCCCACTGGTTCGCGGCTTTGACGACCGTTTCTATGCCGTGCATTCGCGCAACACCGATGTGCGCCGCGAGGACGTGGAGGCCGAGCCGCAGCTTGAGGTCGTGGCCGTGTCCGACGAGGTGGGCCTGTACATCGTCAAGTCGACCGACAGCCGCCGCTTCTTTGTCTTTGGCCATCCCGAGTACGACACCGACACGTTGCGCCTGGAGTACGAGCGTGACGTGAAGCGCGGACTCAACCCCCAGGTGCCGGCGCATTACTTCCCAGGTGACGACCCCACCGCCGAGCCGCGCAACGTCTGGCGCAGCCAGGCTCAGTTGCTCTATACCAACTGGCTCAACTACTACGTCTACCAGACCACGCCCTACGACCTGGCCCGCGCCGGCGAGGAGCACTAGGCTGTCGGGAGGTATGCTGGCATTTAGGCGCTGACGATGTTGGGCAGCGGCAGATCGTGGGTGTCGGTGGGAACGTGGTTGACGCGCTGTTCGTCAAAGGCGATGCCGACGATTTGACATGCGGGCGAGAGCATGGGCAGGTAGCGGTCGTAGCAGCCGCCGCCGTAGCCCAGGCGCGCGCCGGCGCGGTCGAAGGCTACGAGCGGCACGACGATCATGTCGAGAGCTTCGGCAGGCACGATAGGGAAGCGGCTGCTGTCGATGTCCGTGGCCGCAAAGGCCCGCGTGGGGTGGGCGATAAACGGGGCCGCGGACGCATCGTCGGCGGCAACTGTCCGCATGCACATGCGCTGGCCACAAGCCATGGCGTCTGTTGCCGAGAACATGCACGGATAGGCCACGCGCCAGCCGCGTTTGGCGGCCGCAGCGGCAAACGCGGCTGGGTCGACTTCGGAACCCATGGCGGCATAGACGGCAACGGTGCGCTGGCCCGCAGTGCCGCTGGACTCCATCAGCTCAACAAGTCGCGCGCAGATAGCGGCTGACTTTGCCGCCCGAACATCCAAATCAATAGCATTTCGCCGAACAATCACCACCCGCCGCAACTCAGCCTTATCCATCCCAGCCTCATCTCCCAAACCTACCAAAAAGGGACAGGTTTATTTTGGCAGGTTTCATCTGGGCAAACGCGATAGGGGCAGTAAAGCCACCGCAAATATGTCTGCGAACTGCGCCCTTTGTGGTTGTTTGGGTCTATGCGTTAATGCTATAACGCCGCAGCGATTGCTTCAGTCACAAACTTATTGAGTGACTCACCCTTCTTTGCCGCTGCCAGCGCCGCTTGCTTGTGGAGCTCAGAGCCCGTTCTTACGTTGAACGAGCCCTTAAAAGCCCGCTCGGGTTCCTTGCCCTTCTCGGCGCAAAACTCAAGGTAATCGTCGACGGCGTCGTGGAAGCATTGCTCCACTTCTTCAGCCGTGGAGCCTTCAAATATGATTGCGTCCCTAATGCCGGTGACCATACCTGTTAGCACATGCTGTTCGGCATCGAACTCGACTGGGGCGAAATAACCCTTGTATGCCAAAACGTTACTCATGACTACCTCCGACATCTTGCAGAAATCGAACGATGTTTCGAATGGTCCCCGCTGTCAATTCGTCAGATGGATGTGGCGCGTGCATTACGAACATCCTGCCATCCGATGGCCTGTAGAAGCGAACGCGCGATCCGGATGTCTTGCCTTTGTTGTCCATTTCAAAGCCATATGAAGCCATGACTTTTAAAAAATCGGTATACCGATACGTCGAAGGGCAGCTAAGCAGTTGGGCGATGAGTTTATCGGTCCGAGTCATCCCGCCTCACATTCTGCAACTATATCCTAGTTGCAATTTTAGTCCTATGCAAGCACCCCTACTATAGAACATGTGTACGTATAGAACAAGTGTTCGAACCAACACAAAGACACCTGTCCCCTTTGCGGTGGTTTTTGCTGAAGGGCGGGTGTCTGCGGCGGTTTGTCTCGATCTGTAACAGTAACTCGGCAAAAATGGGCCTAGCTGTTACAGATCGAGACAAAGAGCCGGCGCCATTCGGAAACGTCTCGATC
>CAJLAN010000102.1 GCA_905204635.1 uncultured Collinsella sp.
GAGATCCTGATCGGCAAGACCATTCTCGAAGCGCTGAACACCGACCTTGTTTGCGACGCCATCAACACCGCCATGCGCGAGCTGTTCCTGCAGATCGTCTACGGCCGCACCCAGTCCGCCTTCTCTGAGGACGGCCTTGCTGTCGGCGCGTCCCTCGAGGACCTCGGCAAGGGCCTTCGCTCCCAGGTCGGCACGATGTTCGCCACCGCCGAAAAGGGCCCGCGTTACCTCGAGATGGCCGAGGGCTACTGCTCCCGCGTCGCGCTCAACAAGGAAAACGAGATCGTCGGCTACGAGTTTATCAACCTCGGCAAGATGATGGACTTCATCAAAAAGGGTATCGATGCGAACGAAGCGCTCGAAAAGGCCAAGGGTCACTATGGTCAGTGGGACAACGCTGCCAAGTACATCGACCCGCGTCAGGAATAAGGAAGGGAGGACGAAACAATGGCTTTATTTGAAAACTACGAGAGAAGAATCGACAAGATCAACGGCGTCCTCGCTCAGTACGGTATCTCTTCCGTCGAAGAGTGCCGCGAGATCTGCAAGGCCAAGGGCTTTGACCCGTATGAGATCGTCAAGGGCATCCAGCCCATCTGCTTTGAAAACGCCTGCTGGGCGTACACCGTCGGCGCGGCCATCGCCATCAAGTCCGGCGTGAAGTCCGCGGCCGAAGCCGCCAAGATGATCGGCGTGGGTCTTCAGTCCTTCTGCATCGACGGCTCCGTCGCCGAGGACCGCAAGGTCGGTCTGGGCCACGGCAACCTGGGCGCTATGCTGCTCTCCGACGACACCGAGTGCTTCGCCTTCCTGGCAGGTCACGAGTCCTTCGCTGCCGCTGAGGGTGCTATCGGCCTGGCTCTGAACGCCAACAAGGTCCGCAAGGAGCCCCTGCGCGTCATCCTGAACGGTCTCGGCAAGGACGCCGCTCAGATCATCTCCCGCATCAACGGCTTCACCTATGTTCAGACCCAGTTCGACTACTTCACGGGCGAGCTCAAGGTCGTCGAGACCATCCCATACTCCGATGGTCCCCGCGCCGCCGTCAACTGCTACGGCGCCGACGACGTCCGCGAGGGCGTTGCCATCATGTGGCACGAGAACGTCGACATCTCGATCACCGGTAACTCCACCAACCCCACGCGCTTCCAGCACCCCGTCGCTGGCACCTACAAGAAGGAGCGCCTCGAGGCTGGCAAGAAGTACTTCTCCGTCGCTTCTGGTGGCGGCACTGGCCGTACCCTGCACCCGGACAACATGGGCGCCGGCCCTGCCTCTTACGGCATGACCGACACCATGGGCCGTATGCACTCCGACGCCCAGTTCGCCGGTTCTTCCTCCGTGCCTGCGCACGTCGACATGATGGGTCTCATCGGCATGGGTAACAACCCCATGGTCGGTGCCACCGTCGCCTGCGCTGTCGCCGTCGAGGAGGCCCTCAAGGCCTAATCGCGCCCGTGCGATGCTCATATAGCTGAGCTTTGGAGCCGCTACCCACCCGGGTAGCGGCTCTTTTTGTTTGCCCCGTCCCAAATTGGTTACTCTTATTAGAAGGTCCGATATATCAGTTGCGGTGAAATACGGACTGAATTGCATCCATACAGGCCAAAACAGTCCGTATTCCACCGCAACTTACCAAATTAGCCGACCGAAGTGACCGAGTCCACCTGACGCCCACCTGCCATATTTGCCCTTTACCGATTTGCCGAGTCTTTGCGGCCCCATTGCCGATCACCCGTGCGACAATGCGCCGGACGAGAAAGGAATCCGATGGAATCGACTGATGTACTGGTAATTGGAGCTGGCATTGCGGGCCTTTGCGCCGCCATCGAAGCGGCACGCACGGGTGCAACCGTCACTGTGGCAAGCGCCGGCAAGACCATGAGTGGATCGAGCTTCTTCCCGGGTACCTGGGGCCTCGGCCTCATCGGTCCCGTCGACGAAGACGACGAGCAGGACCTCATCGACACCATCCAGACCGTCGGCGGCGGCGTTGCCGACCCCGAACTCGTCCAAACGTTCGTCCACGGCATTCGCCAAGCGATTGACTGGCTCGAGCAAGACCTGGGCGTTGAGCTCCAGCGTCCGCAAAGCGCCAAGAGTGCTCAACAAAAGCAGTTTATCCCCTGCTTTGACCACAAGACGCGCATGTGGCGCGGCCTCACCCGCAAGCCCCTTGAGGACGCTCTGACGACCTGGATCGAGTCGCTGGGCATTCGCCTGCTCCCCCGCCATGAGCTTATCGACCTTGTTGAGGACACGAACGGCAGAATAACCGGAACCGTACTCTACGACCTTACCGAAAATCGAATCGTGCCCTTTGCTGCCAAGGCCACGATCATCGCAGCCGGTGGCACAGGCGGCCTGTTCGAGCGCAGCCTTACGTCGGCTGATGTGCTCAGCTCCTCGCAGGCCATCGCACTGGCGCACGGCGCAACACTTACTAATATAGAGTTCATGCAGATGATGCCTGGCTTCATCGAGCCCAGGCGTAACTTGGTCTTCAACGAGAAAACCTGGCGCTACGTGCATGTAGACCAGCCGGTAGATATTGCCGACGACAAGCTGGACGACCTGCTCGAGCAGCGCTCTGGACATGGTCCCTTCACGTCACGCTTGGCCTCCCGCGCTATCGATCTCGTCATCGATCAGGCAGGTGCCGAAGGCCTGGCACTCCACTACGACTTCCCCCGCGAGGATGTCCCAGAGTTTGTGCAGACCTTTGCCACCTGGCTGCAAGACGAGCACGGCATCGCGCCGACCGACGAGATGCGCGTTGCGATGTATGCCCACGCCGCTAACGGCGGCATCAAGATCGATAAGACCGCGCACACGGGCGTTGAGGGCCTCTACGCTTGCGGCGAGGCGACAGGCGGCATGCACGGAGCCGACCGCATAGGCGGCCTTTCGAGGGCCAACGGCATCGTGTTCGGGCGCATCGCAGGCGCATCGGCAGCCCTTGCAGCGCAGAAAGAGCCTAAGACAGCCCTGAAGGCGGATATCGCCCTCCCCCAGCACGGCATTGCCACAACAGATGCCGAGCGCCTGACCCGCAGCCTTAAGCACACGATGAGTACCTATTGCATGATCAACCGCACCGAAACAGGCCTATCCGAAGCACTACACGAGCTTGAGGGCTTGAAGACGGAGGCAACGACCTTGAGCACACAGAAAGCCCAGGACAGCGAAGTCGCAGCCCTCGCCCGCCTGCAATCGCAGATTCAGCTGGCACAGGAAATGGTCAAAGCCATGCGCAAGCGAACTGAAAGCTTAGGTTCGCACTATCGAGCAGACTAAATCGATTCTCACTTTGAGTTTGATCACAACTTCTCAACATGCATCGAGCCCCGTGAGCATAATTCTCATAAGGAGAGCACGTTTATGGGGCTTTAGCCGTGTTTCCCTAAGGGAATCACGGTGCAGTTTCCCCAACTTCGCGCCCCGACGGGTTCGACCCCATGCGAGGTCAAAAAAAGACGGCCAACTTTCGTTGACCGTCTTAACTTGCTTTGGTGGGCCGTCAGGGGGTCAGCCTGCTTTGCAGGCGACCGCTGCGGCGCCAAGGCGCCTTGCGCGCTACGCTGGTAAATGCTCACGCATTTCCTCAGCTTCGCGCCCCGACGGGTTCGACCCCATGCGAGGTCAACAAAAAAGCGACCAGCCTGAGCCAGTCGCTTTAACAATCTTTGGGTGGGCCGTCAGGGGGTCGAACCCTGGACCTTGGGATTAAGAGTCCCCTGCTCTACCAACTGAGCTAACGACCCGATATCAACACAAAGCAAGAACTGGGGTGGGTAAAGGGACTCGAACCCTCGACCTACGGGACCACAACCCGTCGCTCTAGCCAACTGAGCTACACCCACCGTGTCCTGTGCGCTTCGCGCTCGACTATTATTGCAAGGAACGCCACGCGATGCAAGCCCCAATTTTCAAGAATTTTGAAAAGAGTTTTTCGAGACCATTTCGAGCAAATCCCACCGGTTTCATAGGAGTAAACTTGCCCCACTGCAAATCCTCGAAAGGACCGTCATGAAAGAACTCTCCAACCGCACGGCAAGATTTACCGATTCGGTCATCCGCCGCATGACACGCATCTCCAATAAGTATGGCGCTGTCAATCTCTCGCAGGGCTTCCCTGACTTCGATCCCCCAGCGCAGCTGCTCGATAGCCTCCCAAAGCCGCTCTATCACCAGTACTCCATCACCTGGGGCTCCCAGGCCATGCGCGAGGCGCTCGCCGCCAAACAGGAGCACTTTATGGGCATGCCGGTGAACCCCAACGAGAATATCGTAGTCACCTGCGGCTCCACCGAGGCCATGATGGCCGCCATGATGACGGTCACCAACCCCGGCGACAAGGTCGTCATCTTCTCGCCGTTCTACGAGAACTACGGCGCCGACACGATCCTTTCGGGTGCCGAGCCCATCTATGTGCCGCTCAACCCGCCCACATTCGACTTTGACCGCGAGACACTCGAGGCGGCCTTCCGCGACAACGACCCCAAGGCCATCGTCCTGTGCAACCCTTCCAACCCTTGCGGCAAGGTCTTTACACGCGATGAGCTCACCTTTATCGCCGACCTCTGCAAAAAGTACGACACCTACTGCATCACCGACGAGGTCTACGAGCACATCGTCTACGCGCCCCACGAGCACGTCTATATGGCCACGCTGCCCGGCATGTTTGAGCGCACCATCGGCTGCAGCTCGCTGTCCAAGACCTACTCCATCCCCGGCTGGCGTCTGGGCTACACTATCGCCCCTGCCGAAATTACCGAGCGCATCAAGAAGGTCCACGACTTCCTCACCGTGGGCGCCGCCGCTCCCCTGCAGGAAGCCGTCGTCACCGCCCTCAAATTCGACGACAGCTATTACGATGAGGTCCTCGACCTCTACACCGCCAAACGCGACCTGTTCTGCCAGGGACTCGACAGCATCGGTCTTGAGCATAACGTGCCGCAGGGCGCCTACTACGTCATGCTGGACATCTCTGAGTTTGGCTACGACAGCGACCTCGAGTTCTGCGAGGACCTGGCCTCAAAGGTGGGCGTGGGCGCCGTGCCCGGCTCGAGCTTCTTCCGCGAGCCCGTCAACCATCTGATTCGTTTCCACTTTGCCAAGCGTGACGAGACGCTCAACGCGGCGCTGGAGAACCTCAAGTCCCTGCGTGATAAAATCAAACCGCGCGGGTAAGGACGGCCCGGCAACTAAAGCAACCAAATAAGCCCCGCACCGCCAGCCGAGTTGCGGGGCTTCTTTTTATAGCGCCTTCTTAATTTGTTTAGAGCGTTATACTTTAGCCATGGAGCAACTCGTCCCAGAGAGAGGAATATTATGGCAGAGCAGCAGCTTATCGGAGCGCTCGAGGCCGGCGGCACCAAGATGGTCTGCGCCACGGGCTATGCAGACGGCACGGTCCTGGAGCGTGAGCAGATCGCGACCACGACCCCGCAGGAGACCGTCGAGGCCGTCAACGCGTGGTTTGCCGACAAGGGCATCGCCGCGCTGGGCATCGGCGCCTTTGGCCCTACTGCAGTCAACCCTGCCTCGCCCCAATACGGCAAGATCCTGGAGACGCCCAAAACGGCATGGCGCTACTTTGACCTGCTGGGTACTATCCAAAACGAGCTCAATATCCCCTGCGGCTACGACACCGACGTCAACGTCGCCTGCCTGGGCGAGGTCACCTTTGGTTGCGCCAAGGGCCTCACCGATGTGGTCTACCTGACCATCGGTACCGGCGTGGGCGCCGGCGTGCTCTCGGGCGGTAAGCTCGTGCACGGCATGATGCATCCCGAGGCTGGCCACATCCTGGTCATGCGTGACCCGCGCGACACCATTGGCGAGCACAGCGCCTGCCCCTTCCACGACAACTGTCTCGAGGGCCTCATCGCCGGCCCCGGCGTTAAAAAGCGCTGGGATGGCAAGAGCGCCGGAGACATGGCCGATGACCCGGAGGCCATGGACCTGCTCGCAGGCTATCTGGCACAGGCGCTCATGACCTACACGCTGTGCTACGCGCCGCAAAAGATCATCATCGGCGGCGGCGTGGCCGACCACACCCCCATCGTGCCGCTCGCGCGCAAAAAGTGCGCCGAGATGCTCAACGGCTATATCGTCACGCCCGAGGTCAACGACATCGATAACTACATCGTCAACAACAGCCTCGAGGGCAAGCAGGGCATCATGGGCTGCCTGGCCCTGGGCGCACAGGCGCTTCAGTAGCAGACGCACCCACAAGGCGTGGCGCGCTCGGCAAATCCGACCTACGGAACGACGCCACCACGCCCCATATAAGCCCTCAAATAAAAAAGGCCGCCTAGGACCAAACAATTACTGAACTGCGTCCCAAATCTTGGACGCCCTAAATAGCGACTAGGCCGCGAGGGCCT
>CAJLAN010000103.1 GCA_905204635.1 uncultured Collinsella sp.
CCGGACACCTTCCTGGGGGGCCACTTGCAGAACATCCGCGAGCTGATCGACAGCGGCAGACTGGGCCGCATCACGGGCGGCGGCGCGTGGTTTGTCGGTCATGGTCACGAGTTCCATCATCCGGCTCCGGCATTCTTCTATCAGCCGGGTGCGGGTCCACTGTACGATATGGGGCCGTACTACGTCACCGCGCTGCTCAGCCTGCTCGGCCCGGTAAAGCGCGTCTGCGCAATGGCCACCAAGGCAGGGGAGACGCGAACTGTGCCGTCCGGCCCGAGCAAGGGACAGGTGCTGCCGGTGGACGTGGATACTCATATCAACGCGATTCTCGAGTTTGTGTGCGGGGCACAGGTGACGCTGACCTGCAGTTTTGACGTCTGGGATTCCGAGCTGCCGCGCATGGAGATTTACGGTACCGAGGGCACGGTGCTCATTGATGAAAAGGATCCGATTTCCGGTCCCAACCTGTTCGGCGGCGATACGCTCATGCGCACGCCCGACCTGGCGGAGAAGATCGTTGAGGCCACGGTGGGCGCGGCGCACGTGCCCGTGACCGTAAAGATCCGCAAGGGCTTTTACGCCGAGGACCGTAATGCCGCGACGTTTGCCCAGATGCTCGAAGGCGCCGGTGCCGCCGCAGTCGCCGTGCATGGTCGTTGCGCCACGCAGCTCTACACGGGCCAGGCCGATTGGTCGGTCGTCGATGAGGTTGCCGATGCTGTCGAGATTCCCGTGATTGGTTCGGGCGACGTGTTTACCGCCGAGGATGCCGCGGAGCATCTGCGCAACTCGGGCGCCAGCGCGGTGTTTATCGCGCGCGGTATCTACGGTAATCCCTGGGTGTTCGGTGATGCTCGCGCCCTTGCGTTCGATGGCATACCGGTGCCGGCACGCAGCTCCGTCGAGCGCCTGGACGCCCTGCGTGAGCACCTAACGCTGACGCATGAGCTCCTGCCGCTCATGTCGCGTGCCCGCACGTACGCAAGCTGGTACTTAAAAGGCATGCCCCATGCCGCCGCTTGGCGTGCCCATGTGGTGCGCTGTTCCAGTTACGAGGAGTTTATGGCGCTGGTCGATGAGATCGAGCGCGATGTGGTGGCCTGCGAGGCCGGCGAATCGGTGCCTCCTCATCCGCTGGAGGCTTAAGGGTGGCCGTTACTGCGCTGTACGTCCACGTGCCGTTTTGCGCCCAAAAGTGCCGCTACTGCGACTTTGACTCACGCAGTTTTGCTCTGTGCGACCTGAGTGCTGCGCTCGATGCCTATTTTGAGCAGCTGTATGCGCGCCTCGATGCCTTTGGCGACGCAGGCGCGCTTGCGCAGGTCCGCACCGTCTATGTTGGCGGCGGCACGCCGTCGCTGGCGGGGGAGCGTCTGGTAGAACTTGCCCGGCGTATCTCTGCGTGGTGCAAGCCTGTTGAGTTTACCTGCGAGGCCAATCCTGAGTCGTTGACCGCCGGGCTTGCCACTGCGCTTGCCAAGGTCGGTGTTACACGTATCTCTCTGGGAGTCCAAACCCTCGATAACGCCGAGCTTGCTGCGATTGGCCGCATTCACGATGCCGATCGGGCACTCTCCGCCATCGCGACGGTCAAGAACGCTGGGCTCGACGTGTCGTGCGACCTTATGTGCGGACTTCCCGGGCAGACCGCAGCGAGTTGGAAGCGCACGCTCGATGGCGTGCTGGCGGCGGCTCCGCATCATGTGTCGGTCTACCCGCTCACGCTCGAGGAGGGGACGCCCCTTTATCGCATGGCGTGCCGTGACGAGTCGCTCGAGCCTGATGAGGATTTTCAGGCCGCATGCATGGACGTGGCACGCGAGCTCCTGGGTGCCGCCGGCTATCACCCGTATGAGGTGGCGAGCTACGCGCTCGACGGCCATGAGTGCGCCCATAACATTGCCTACTGGACCGGACGGGGCTACCTGGGCCTAGGTCGCTCTGCCGCGGGCATGCTCGACGCCGAGGATTTCGACCGTCTTGCAGGTTTGTTCCCCTGCGTGTCTTCTCGAGGCGATGCGTACCGCGTGCGTCTGGTGCAACGTGACGATGACGCGACGTCGTTCGAGGCCGAATATCTCTCGCAGCGCGAGGCTGCGGCCGAAGACCTGATGCTTGCTTGTCGCATGACGCGCGGTGTCGCGTCCGACCTGTTGGTTCGTGCAGCTTGCGTCATCCCAGCGGGTGAGCTGGCAGCCGCTTGCGATCGCGCACTCGAATTGGGTCTTGCCACTTGGGAGCCCGAGACGCTCGGGGTCCATGAGGGACCCTTCACTTCGGCAGATGTCGTCGCGGGCCATGTTCGAGCTCGTCTGGCGCCGACACACCTGGGCTGGCTCGATGGAAATGTTCTGTTCGAGCTGTTTTGGGATCTAGCTTAGGCCGCTCGGGTAGAATTACCAGAATATATACGCTGCTGTGAGCAGGAGGTTGCCGCGCATGGCGACGATGAACGAAAAAGATTACTACGAGATTTTGGGTGTCTCCAAGGACGCCACCTCGCGTGATATTCAAAAGGCCTTTCAGCAAAAGGCTCGCAAGCTCCATCCGGACGTCAACAAAGAGCCGGATGCCGAGGAAAAGTTTAAAGAGGTTTCCGAGGCCTACGCCGTGCTTTCGGATGAGCAAAAACGTGCGCGCTACGACGCCATGCGTTCTGGCAATCCCTTTGCCGGTGCTCCTACGGCTTCGCCCTATGGTGGCGGCTACGCCGGCAGCGCCGGTTACGGCAATCCCTTTGACGGCGGTTTCCCCTTCGGGGGCGCCTGGGGTCAGCCCCGTCGCGGCCAGGCGGCCTACAACCCCGAGAGTGGCGCCAACGTGGTCGTCGATATCAAGCTCGACGCCAAGGAGGCTAAGGGCGGTGCCCACAAGACCGTTCGCTACACCCGCTTTGACACCTGCGGACATTGTGGCGGATCGGGCTCCGTTTCGTCAGAGCATGCCCATACCTGCCCGAGCTGCGGTGGTCGCGGCCATATCGATGTCGACCTGTCCTTCCTGTTTGGTGCGGGCACGTTTCAGACGGTTTGTCCCGAGTGCGGCGGTTCCGGCAAGGTCGTTGCCGATCCGTGCCCCGATTGCGGTGGCAGCGGTCGTACCCGTGTGACCTCCGAGCAGACGATTGAGTTTCCCGCCGGCACGCATGATGGCGACGAGGTGCGCATCCCCAACATGGGACACGCCGGCACGAACGGCGCTTCGGGCGGTGACCTGGTCGGTCGTGCGCCCGGTGAGACCGAGCGCCTGGAGGGTAAGGCTCGCACCGGCTTCTACCTCATGGGTATCATCGCTCCGTTTTTGGTGCTGTCGGCCATCTCTGGCGTGTTTTCCGCCTTTGCCATGATGTGCTTCATTCCCTTTGCCATGGGCTTGTTCATGGTGCTGTCGGACGGAGTGCATCATCGCAGCCTGCTGTGGTGGAAGCGCGGCGCGATGCAGTTTGCCAATGGATTTGCCAACGGTTTTATGTTCGCGCTCGTGTCGGTTTGGTTCGCGAGCTGCTCGCAGCGGGCCGTGCTTTCGCCGTACGGAATGCAATAACATCAAACCCTCTGTTTGCGCCCGGCCCAGCTTGGGTATAGGACGCACTGTGACAATAATGAAAGTTGGAAGGATTCGGTCGTGTCGGAAAATAGGGATTACTACGAGGTACTTGGCGTTGACAAGGATGCCGACGCGCGGACGATTAAGCGCGCGTTTCTAAAGAAAGCCCGTACGGTACACCCGGATGTTTCGGACGACCCCGAGGCCGAGGCCAAGTTCAAAGAGCTCAACGAGGCCTATTCCGTTCTTTCCGACGAGCAGAAGCGTGCTAACTACGACCGTTACGGCACCGCTGACGGCCCCGGTGGCTCTGGCTATGTCGACATCAACGATATCTTTGGTGGCATGGGCATGGACGACCTGTTCTCGTCGTTCTTTGGCGGTGGCTCCGGTGGTGGCGCTCGCAGCCGTCGCGAGCGCCGTCGCGGTCGCGATATGGCCATCTCCCTTTCGGTGACGCTCGAGGAGGCGGCGCTCGGCTGCAAAAAGACGATCAGCTACGACCGCCTTGCCCCTTGCGATGACTGTAATGGTACCGGCAAGGCCGAGGGCGCGACCGAAAAGCAGTGCAGCCGCTGTCACGGCACAGGCTATGTGACGACGGTCCAGCGTTCTTTCCTGGGCCAGGTTCAGTCCTCTTCGCCCTGTCCCGACTGCCACGGCGAAGGCACGGTCATCGATCATCCCTGCGAGACCTGCGACGGTCAGGGCCGCACGCCTTCGCATGAAAAGATCGACATCGATATTCCCGCCGGCGTTTCGACCGGTCGCCAGCTGCGCGTGAGTGGTTTTGGCGAGGCCGGCCTTCGTGGCGAGCCGTCGGGCGACCTGATCGTCAACGTGCGTGTCGCCGACCACGAGCGTTTTAAGCGTAATGGCGATGACCTCTATCTGGTGAGCGATATCTCGATTGCGCAGGCCGCGCTCGGTTGCGAGATTGAGGTCGAGGGCATTATGCCTGACGAGGTCGTTAAAGTGACGGTTCCCGCCGGCACACAGTACGGTGACACCGTGAGCGTCAACAACTACGGCATGCCGCGTATCGGCGGTGGCGGCTCGCGCGGTCGTCTGATTGTGCAGCTGCGCGTGGTCGTTCCCACCAATCTCTCCAACAAGCAGCGCGAGCTGCTTCGCGCCTTTGCCGACGAGATGGGCGATGACGTCGCATCCGGTAAGAAGTCGGTGACCGACCGTATCAAGAGTGCCCTCGACGACATCCTCGATTAAGGAGCCCGTGTGCTCGCACCCCATATTTCCGTCCTCAACCTCGGTTGTCGTGTCAACCGGGTTGAGTCCGACCGTATCCCTGCCGATCTTATGCGCCTGGGCTTTGCGATGGTGGAGCCCCGGGACGCCGAACTGATCGTTATCAATACCTGTGCCGTGACGGGGGAGGCCGAGGCCAAGACCCGCAAGGCCGTCCGTCACGCCCTGGCCTATCCCGGCGAGCCTTACGTGGTCGTAACCGGCTGCGTCGTCAACCTGCATCCCGAGGAGCTGCTGGAGCTTTCCGATCGCGTGATCGCCGAACCGTCCAAGATTGACGTCGCCGAGCGCGTCTGCGAGGTGCTGGGCGTCGAATCCGATAGCGTGCCCGCCTGCAGCGATGGCGACGTGGTCGATGCGCTCGGTCGTTCGCGGCTGGGCGTGAAGATCCAGGATGGCTGCAACCACCGCTGTACCTATTGCATCGTGTGGAAGGCCCGCGGCCCCGAGCGTTCCGTGCCCGTTGAGTCCGTGCTCGAGCAGGTGCGTGAAGCTCAGGAGGCCGGCGTGCCCGAGGTCGTGCTGACCGGCGTGAATCTGGGTGCCTATGACGGCAAGAGCGCGACCGATGAACATGTCGAGATCGATGAGCTGCTCCAGGCCATCATGGAGCGCACCGAGATCGCCCATGTGCGTATCTCCTCGGTGGAGCCCATGGATATTTCCGAGCGCTTGCTCAAGGTGATGGCTCGTTATCCGAAGCGTATCGCGCCGTTTTTGCACCTTCCCGTGCAGTCTGGCTGCACGGCGACGCTGCATCGTATGGGTCGTCCCTATAGTGCCGAGGCCTTTGAGGATACGGTGCGCATGATTCGCGCTAATCTGCCCCAGGCGTCTCTTTCGTGCGATGTCATTGTCGGTTTTCCTGGCGAGACGGACGAGGAGTTCGAGGAGTCGCTGGCGCTGTGCCGTCGCGTGGGCTTTTCGCGCATGCACGTGTTCCGCTATAGCAAGCGCCCCGGCACCCTCGCCGCCGACATGCCCGACCAGGTACCCCCTGAGGTCATGGCCGAACGCAGCCGTCGCATGCGCGCCGCCGCACAGGAGCTTGCGATCGCCGATGCCCGCCGCCGCGTGGGCACGGTCGAGCGTGCG
Organism: uncultured Collinsella sp.; assembly: GCA_905204635.1. Taxonomy (GTDB): domain Bacteria; phylum Actinomycetota; class Coriobacteriia; order Coriobacteriales; family Coriobacteriaceae; genus Collinsella. Next base: position 5,908 of record CAJLAN010000103.1, read on the forward strand.
GTGCTCGAGTATGGCGACAATTTGACGCTCGGCTCGTTCCATCATGCCCGTCTCGATGATACCTGTGGACTCACAGCCCCGTGCCTGCTCGATGTTGCTATCATCGGAGTCGATGATTCCGGCTTGGTCCATGCACGCAGGGAGGTTCATGGAAGCCTCGAAGATTAGACTTACCGTTCCTGAGGGTATCGACCCCTCGCGCGTTTTGGGTGCCGGCGACGGCGTCCTTCGTGCGCTCGAGAACTTGGTGCGCGCCCATGTGGTTGCCCGCGGTGACAGGGTTGCCGTGAGCGGCGATCCGGACGAGGTCGAGCTGGTCGCGCGTTTTTTCGAACATGCCTTTCGTGAGGCTGCTGCCGGGCGCACGCTTTCTGCCGATGATGTCTCGCGCTGTTTGGCCGTTCTGCGCGACGGCGAGCATGATGCCTCGTCGCTTCGCGATGACGTGCTGCTATCGTATCCC
>CAJLAN010000104.1 GCA_905204635.1 uncultured Collinsella sp.
AGGCATAGACCTTCTGGTCATGCCTTGCCTTTTGAATGACAAATTGTCGCTCTGGGCGGCGCGCAGCGTCGGGCCGTTACGCGGGCTGGTAAGCCCGCGTAACTCTAATAGTTGGCTTCGTAGCCGTTGCCGTCGCCGGTGGGCTCTTCGTAGTTATCGGAGCCGTCGCCCGAATCGTCGGAATCGTCCGAGCCACCCGACGAGGTCGCCGTGCCATATGCGTAGTCCTCGGACGTATTGTTGTTGAGGTCACCGATCGTGGAGCTGGAGCCGTCGGAAAGGCCCATGGTGTTGGGGCCCTTGGGATCCTCACCGGCTTCGACACGGGCCATCATTTCCTTAAGCTCGTCTTCGTAGACAAAGACATAGCTCACACCGTCGATCATAGTGCTGCCGTCGGCATACGAGGGCAGGTTGGCCGAGTAGATGCCATCGACATCCATGCCGCGCATGGCATTGACCGTAGAGACGATATCCTGAACGCTCATATCGGTTACGAGCATGTCGGACAGCGAGTTGACCAGATCAAAGATCTTGGTGGCATCAAAGTTGTTGAGGATCTGGTTGGCGAGGGCGCCAAGTACCTGACGCTGATGGCGCATGCGCGTATAGTCGCCGTCGGCATAGGTGTAACGGCAACGGGCGTAGGTAAGGGCGGTGGCGCCATCCATGTGCTGCTGGCCGGCAGTAATCTTAATATCCAGGTGCTCGGGATCGTCGACGTCGTCGGTCGCGTTAATGTCGATACCGCCAACCGAATCAATAAGCGACTGCATGCCGTCAAAGCTGACCTCGGCATAGTGAGCAATCTGAACGCCGCACAGCTCGTTGACCGCTTGGACCATGGCCTCGGCGCCGCCATAGGTATGGCAGGCGTTAATCTTCATGGTCGAGCCTTTGTAGACAACCTTGGTATCGCGCGGAATGGAGATGAGCGTTGCCTGCTTTTGCGTAGGGTCAACGCGAGCCAGGATAATCGAGTCGGCACGGTACGTATCCTCGCCCGGACGACCATCGGTACCAAGAAGCAGCACGTAGAACGGATCTTTTGCCTCATCGGTATCGACCAGAATCTGGCGCAAGTTGTTGGTAATGACATTGGAGTCGCCAAGCTTGCCCATGATGGTGGCAAACCACAGACCTGCAGCGGTCGTGGCGCTCAGCAGTACGCCGAGCACGGCGATGAGAGCTACGCGGCGAACCGTGCGCCCGCGACGGCGCTGACGGGCGCGCTCGGAATAGCGAGCGACGTTGTCGCGGCTGTAGATCTTGGCCTGCGCACCAGTCGAGGGTCTTCGGGTGTTATCCGCCAGGGGCTTCTTGTTAAACATAGGCAACCTGCATTAGTAGATGACGGGATCGGGGACGGTGGCATGTTCGACATGCGCGCCAAGCGCCTGCAGCTTTTCGACAAACTGCTCGTAGCCACGTTTGATGTGATGGATGGCAGAGACCTCGGTAACGCCGTCGGCGATAAGACCGGCAACCACAAGCGCCGCGCCGCCACGAAGGTCGGGCGAGGTGACCTGTGCGCCTGAGAACCCCTTAACGCCGTGAATCATGGCGTGATGGCTCTCAATGCGAATATCAGCACCCATACGCACGAGCTCGGAGGCGAACATAAAGCGGTTCTCGAAGATATTCTCGGTAATCACGGAACTTCCGTCGGCAAGGGCCGAAAGCACCATGATCTGCGCCTGCATGTCGGTCGGGAAACCCGGGAACGGAAGCGTCTGGATATCGACCGGCTTGATGCGCTCGGCGCGATTGACGTGGACACCGTTCTCGATACGCTCGCACTCGATACCCATAAGTTCCATCTTTTTGAGCACCATGCCCAGGTGGATGGGGCAGAAGCCCGCAACATCGACGCCGCGTTCATCGGCCATGAGGGCGCCGGCGACGATAAAGGTGCCGGCCTCGATGCGGTCACCCACCACGCAATGGGTAACGGGGTGCAGCTCCTCCACGCCCTCGATGGTCACGACGGGCGTGCCCGCGCCGACGATCTTGGCACCCATCTCGTTGAGCATGTTGGCAAGGTCGACGATCTCGGGCTCGCGGGCAGCGTTGTCGATAACCGTGGTGCCCTGCGCGCGCACGGCAGCCATGATGAGGTTCTCGGTAGCACCCACGCTCGCGAACTCGAGCGTGACGGTGGTGCCGCGCAGGCCCTGGGGAGCACTGGCGTTGATGTAGCCATGGGCGGTGTCGAACTCGACGCCCAGAGCCTCGAGACCCAGGATATGCATATCGATCTTGCGGGCACCCAGGTTGCAGCCGCCCGGCATGGCGATCTTGGCGCGATGGAAACGACCCAGCAGGGGGCCCATCACAGCCGTGGAGGCGCGCATCTTGGCGACGAGCTCGTAGGGAGCCTCCCAAGAATCAACCTGGGAAGTATCGATTTCGAGCGTGTGCTCATCGAGAACTTCGATTGTGGCGCCCATGCCCTTGAGTACCTTGCCCATAACGTGGACATCGGAAATATCGGGCACGTTCTGAAGCGTTGTCTTGCCCGGCGCCAGAAGCGTTGCAGCCATGAGTTTGAGTGCGGAATTCTTTGCACCCGAGACGGGCACGGAGCCTCCGATGGCGTGGCCACCCTCAACGCGGATAATATCCAAGGTCTACCCTTTCAAAAAGCATGCCCGGGGTGGCTGAGCCATCCCGGGCATGATGTGTTCGCAAATGGTCGAACGCCAAAACGTTTGACTATTGGGCAAGCTTGAGCTTACACCATGCGATTTCATTATAGAGGTAGGCGCGGCGTGCATCATCCTCCGACAAATTACCCAGCTTCTCTTCAAAACCTTGAATATCAGCTTTAACCTTGTCGGCGTCGACGGTCGCCAAATCGCAAGCGCGCTCGGCGAGGACGGTCACGACATCGTCCGCAACCTGGGCATAGCCGCCGGCCACGGCAAACGTGTGGTCGACAGTGCCCATGGCCTTATCGGAAACGCGAACGTAACCGCGGTCGATCGTGCAGATTTCGCTGGAGTGAGCAGGTAAAACGCCAAACTCGCCATCCGTAGACGGAATCGACACAAACGCAGCGTCACCCTCATAGGCGAGGCTCACGGGGCACACGATGCGGATACGCATAACCTACTTCTCCTCCATCTTGCGGGCGCGCTCACGCACGTCCTCAATCGTGGAGGCATAGCGGAATGCCTGCTCGGGCAGGTCATCGGCCTTGCCGTCGACAATCTCGGCGAAGGAGCGGACGGTATCCTCGACGCGGACGTAGACACCGGGGTTGCCGGTGAACTTCTCGGCGACGTGGAAGGACTGGGAGAGGAACTGCTGGATCTTACGGGCACGGTTGACCGTAAGGCGCTGCTCCTCGGACAGCTCGTCCATACCCAGAATGGCGATGATGTCCTGAAGGTCGGAGTACTCCTGCAGGAGCTCCTGGACCTTGACGGCGACACGGTAGTGCTCCTCGCCAACGATCGAGGGATCGAGAGCGTCCGAAGAAGACGCGAGCGGGTCGATAGCCGGGAACAGACCGAGCGACGAAATGCTACGCGAAAGAACCGTGGTGGCGTCGAGGTGCGTAAACGTCGTGGCAGGCGCCGGGTCGGTCAGGTCGTCTGCAGGGACGTAAACGGCCTGGACGGAGGTAATGGAGCCCGTCTTGGTCGAGGTGATGCGCTCCTGGAGGTCACCCATCTCGGTAGCCAGCGTGGGCTGGTAACCAACGGCGGACGGCATACGACCCAGCAGTGCGGAAACCTCGGAACCGGCCTGGGAGAAGCGGAAGATGTTATCGATGAACAGCAGAACGTCCTGGCCACGATCGCGGAAGTACTCAGCGGTGGTAAGGCCGGCCAGACCGATGCGCAGACGCGCTCCAGGCGGCTCGTTCATCTGACCATAGACCAAGCAAGTCTTGTCGATAACGCCCGACTCGCTCATCTCGAGATAAAGGTCGGTACCCTCACGGGTACGCTCGCCGACGCCGGTGAACACCGAGGTGCCGCCGTGCTCCTGGGCGAGGTTGTTGATGAGCTCCTGAATCAAAACGGTCTTGCCGACGCCGGCGCCGCCGAACAGGCCTGTCTTGCCGCCACGGATGTAGGGCTCAAGCAGGTCGACGGCCTTAATGCCGGTCTCGAAGATCTCGGTCTTGGTGGTGAGCTCGTCAAAGCGGGGCGCCGCGTGGTGGATGGGGTAGAACTCCTCCACCTCGGGCATGGGCTTGCCGTCGACGGGCTTACCCATGACGTTCCAAATGCGGCCGAGCGTCTTAGGACCAACGGGCATCTTCATGGGCTCACCGGTATCGGTGGCGATGAGGCCGCGCTGCAGGCCATCGGTCGAGGACATGGCGACCGTGCGGACGACGCCGCCCGGAAGCTGGCTCTCGACCTCGAGGATCGTGCTCAGATGACCGATCGGGGTCTCGGCCTCGACCGTGAGCGCGTTGTAGATCGGGGGCACCGCGCCGTCAAACTTGACGTCGACGACAGGGCCGATGATTCGCACGATGCGACCATCACCGGCAGTCGTCTTCTTGGTGGCTTCCTCGACCGCAAGCTGTACGGTGTTATTAGCCATTACTGTTCCTCCAATGCTGAGGCTCCGCCGACGATCTCGTTAATCTCGGTCGTGATCGAAGCCTGGCGCACGCGACTATACGTGCGGGTAAGGGTCGAGATGATCGCGGTGGCGTTTTCCGTCGCGGAGTGCATGGCCTTGCGGCGTGCACCCTGCTCGGCAGCCGCCGAATCGATCAGGGCCTGGTAGATGACCGTCAGGATATAAGACGGCACAAGCTTGCCGAGAACATGCTCGGGAGAGGGCACGAACTCGAACGTGGACGAGATGCGCTTAGGGGCGTCGGTCTCGTTCTTACGCGGACCGTGGGCCATAGCGATCATCTCGGGGTCGAGCGGCAACAGATGCTCGACGCGAAGCTCCTGATCCACGCGGTTCTTGGCGTGGTGGTAGACAAGCTCGACACGGTCAAGCTCACCGGCACGATACGCATCGCAGATATGAGAGGAGATCATGCGGGCCTGATTGAAATCGGGCTCGGAGGAGTTGCCCTCAAAGTGCATGACGACGTTTGAGCGGTCACGGAAATACGTGGCCGGTTTGCGCCCGCACGCGATGATCTCGCACTCGATGCCGTCGTTCGCCCAAGAAGCGGCGAGCTTTTCGGCCGTGCGCTCCACCGTCGTATTGAAACCGCCGGCAAGGCCGCGGTCCGAGGCAATAACGACAATCAGGCCATGCTTGACGCTCTCATGCTTCTGCAGCATGGGATCGGTGCCCGAACAGGAGGCGTCGCCGGCGACCGTCAACATGACGTCGGTCAGCGCCTCCTTATAGGGCTCGGCCTGCTTGGAGCGATCGAGGGCACGACGGATCTTGGCCGTAGAGACCATCTCCATCGTGCGCGTGATCTGCTTGGTCGTGGTAACCGAGGAGATTCGCTTCTTAATGTCGCGAAGGTTGGCCATGGGGCTTAGTTCTCCTCTGATCCAGAAACATCCGAATGGTGCTTGGCCATGAACTGCTGCTTGAAGTCGCCGATGACGCGCAAGAGCTCAGCCTTGGTGTCATCATCGATCTTCTTGGCGCGAACCTTGTCGAGCAGCGAGCCAAAGCCATTGTCCATGTACTCGATGAGCTCGGCACGGAAAGGCAGCACGTCGGCGATCTCCAGGTCATCCAGGAAGCCCTCGTTGCCAGCGAACAGCGTAACGATCTGCTCGCCAACCTCAAACGGCTTGTAACGCGGCTGCTTCAGGAGCTCTGTCATGCGGGCACCATGGGTCAGCTGCTTCTGAGTAGCCTCGTCGAGGTCGGAGCCGAACTGCGTAAAGCCGGCGAGCTCCTGGTACGAAGCGAGGTCCAGACGGAGGTTGCCGGCGACCTGCTTCATAGCCTTGGTCTGCGCGTCGCCACCGACGCGGGACACGGAAATGCCCACGTCGACTGCCGGGCGCTGGCCCTGGAAGAAGAGCTCGGACTGCAGGTAGATCTGACCATCGGTAATGGAAATGACGTTGGTCGGAATGTAGGCCGAGACGTCGCCGTCCTGGGTCTCGATGATCGGAAGAGCCGTCATGGAGCCATAACCGTTCTTCTTGGACATCTTGACGGCACGCTCGAGCAGACGAGAGTGCAGGTAGAAGATGTCGCCAGGATAGGCCTCGCGTCCGGGCGGACGATGCAGCGTCAGCGACATCTGACGGTAGGCCACAGCCTGCTTGGACAGGTCGTCGTAGATGACGAGCACGTGGCCGCCGGGGTTGGTCTCGCTGGCGGGCTTGCCGTCCTCGCCGTTGTACATGAAGAACTCGCCGATAGCGGCACCGGCC
>CAJLAN010000105.1 GCA_905204635.1 uncultured Collinsella sp.
CTGGTATTTCCGCCTGCTAGCAAAAAGGCCTCCGGAGCTGTTGCTTTGGAGACCTTTTGTTTACTTGCAAATGCGCGCGTTAGTTGTTCTTGGTCAGACGCTCGACGTCGTGGGCGATCATGTATTCCTCGTCGGTGGGGATGACCATGACCGTGACGGCGGAACCGGCGGCACTGATAACCTGCGGGCCGTTACCCACGGCCTCGCGGTTCTTGTTGTTGTCGATGCGCACGCCCAGCCACTCAAAGCAGTCGCAGAAAGCCTTGCGGATCGACCAGTCGTTCTCGCCAATACCCGCGGTAAAGGTGATGGTGTCCACGCCCGCCATGGAAGCGATCATGGAGCCGGCCTGCTGCATGGCCTTGTAGGCGAACATATCGAAGGCGAGCAAGCAGCGCTCGTCGCCCTCGGAGGCGCGCGTGCGGATGTCGCGGGCGTCGTTGGAGATACCCGAAATGGCAAGCAGACCAGACTGCTTGTTCATCATGTCGTCGACTTCCTGGTAGCTGTATCCGCCCTCGCGCTGCAGGTAGCACACGGTGGCCGGGTCAATGGAACCACAACGGGTGCCCATCATCAGGCCGTCGAGCGGCGTGAGGCCCATCGTGGTATCGCGGCACACGCCGTCCTCGATGGCGGCGAGCGAAGCACCGTTGCCCAGATGGCACGAAAGCAGACGGTGACAGCGCGAGCCCAGGATCTCCTTGGCCATCATCCACTCATAGCGGTGGCTCGTGCCGTGGGCACCGTACTTGCGCACGTGGTACTTGTCGCACACGTCCTTAGGCAACGCGTAGGTGTAGGCGACCTCGGGCATGGTCATGTGGAACGAGGTATCGAAGACGGCCACGTTGGGCAGCTCCGGATACTTCTCGCGGCAATACTCGATTGCTGCGGCCTCGCCATAATTGTGCAGCGGGGCGAGCGGGGCCACCTCGAGAATCTTAGCCATGACCTCGTCGTCGACGACCGCGGAATCCTTAAAGTGCCAACCGCCTTGAACAATGCGATGGCCAATGCCATCGATCGTAAAGTCGGTCTTCTCGAGCTCCTCGAGCACACGCGCGATAGCAGAGCGATGATCGGGGAAAGGGACCTCCTCGGTCTGCTTGGCGCCACCGTTCTCGGAGTGGCCAAAGATGCCCATGTCCGAACCGATGCGTTCGCAGTTGCCCTTGGCGAAAACCTTGCGGGTATCGGTATCCAAAAGCTGATATTTAAGGCTTGAGCTGCCGGCGTTAACAACAAGTACGTTCATGAGACTCCTTTGCAGTGCAATACGGTCGACGCAGACCCCTTAAGGCGGCCGTATGTTAATAAGAAGTTATCACACCTTGATAAATAGCTATCAGGCATATCGCCCAACGAGCACAAAAGAAGGGCCGAACGGCGCTCGGTCGTCCAGCCCCTTCCCTCTTGCAATTACTTGCCGTTGACGATGCGCTCGACGTCGGAAGCGATCATGAACTCCTCGTCCGTGGGGATGACGAAAATCTTGACCTTGGAATCCTTGGCAGACAGGCACCAAGCGCCGTCACCACGCAGGGCGTTGCGGGCATGGTCCATCTTGACACCCATAAAGGCCAGACGGTCGGCCACGCCGGCGCGGACAGCCGGAGCGTGCTCGCCGATGCCAGCGGTGAAGACCAGGGTGTCCATGCCGCACATGGAAGTGGCCATCTCGGCGGCCTTGGCGGCAATCTTGTAGACAAACATATCGAAGGCGAGCTGAGCCTCGGGGTCACCAGCGGCGGCGAGCTCCTCGACGTTGCGGCAGTCGTTGGTCTTGCCACCGGTCACAGCCAAAAGGCCGGACTTCTTGTTCATCATCTCGTCGACCTCGTCGAAGGTGTAGCCGCCTTCGCGCTGCAGGTAGCACACGGTAGCCGGGTCGATAGAGCCGCAGCGAGTTCCCATCATGACGCCGTCGAGCGGCGTCAAGCCCATGGTGGTGTCCATGCACTTGCCGTCCTCGATGGCGCACAGGGAAGCGCCGGAGCCGATATGGCACACGACGACCTTGCGGGCCTCGCCGTTGGTCATCTCGGCGACCTTCTTGGAGATGTAGCGATAGCTGGTGCCGTGGGCGCCGTACTTACGGATGTGCAGCTTGTCGCAAACATCCTTGGGAAGGGCGTAGGTCTTGGCGACCTCGGGCATGTTGAAGTGGAAAGCGGTGTCGTAGACCGTGACGTTGGGCAGATCGGGATACTGCTCCAGGCAGTACTCGATAACGTTGGCCTCGGGGTTGTTGTGCAGCGGCGCCAGCGGGGCGACCTCGCGAATCTTGGCGAGGACGTCCTCGTCGACGAGGGAGGAATCACCAAAGTACCAACCGCCCTGAACGATACGGTGGCCGATGCCCTCGATCTTGACGCCGTTGGCCTCAAGGTCCTTCAGGACGACCTCGATGGCGACCTTGTGGTCGGGGAACTCGATGTTCTCGGTCACCTTCTTGGAGCCATTGGCAGCATGGGTGAAGGTACCACCGGTAAAGCAGACGCGCTCGCAGGAGCCCTTTGCGGACACCTTATGGGACTTGGTGTCGATGACCTGATACTTAAGGGTCGAAGATCCCGCGTTGACGACCAGAACGTTCATGTGTCTCCCTACTAACAGGCGGTGTGGCGCCGCCAGGTTACATACGCTTCAATAATAAACCCAAACGCCCTCGCGCTCGGGTTTATTGCGTTGATATATAAGTTATCGGTGCCCAAATACTCATGGCCTTTGACTTGTAAGACGAAAGAGCGCGGGGATATACACCAAAGAAGAAATCCCGAGCGCTACAAGCAATATGACTCGAATACCCGCGATGCTGCTCAACGCAGCATTGAACAGATAGAAAAGGATGGCACCCACCGCCACCATCTGGCTTTGGACCGAAATCAGTGAACAGCGCATCGAAGAATCGACAGCATTTTGAAAAATTGAGTATTTAATTGGAGCAAATAACGAGTAAGCGACCGTCTGCAGTACATAGAACACGGGCAGCAAATAGACCGGAGTAAAGGGAATCAAAAACAGAGCAGTCAGGGAAAGGCGCACGATGCCGCAAATACGCGCAAAACGGCCCTTGTCGACATGAGCAATCACACTGGGCACAATAAGCCCCATGGAGGCCGAGGCAAGGAGCTGGACCGCAATGGTCACACCCGAAGCGACGGCATTCATTCCGCGACCCGCAAGCAACAGTGAGAAAAAGTCTTCCAGGGCGACAAAAGCAAATGCCTGAGAGCAGTCCATGATGAACGCTGAACGAAGAATGCCGTTACGCGCAATAGCGGCTCCGATCGTCTTCGGGCTAATTCCACGCTCAGGTGTCGCCGCAGTGCCCCCTCTTCGCATCTCAGGAATGCAGACAACGACAACCAACGTCAACACCATTGCGATGATATCTGCCGAAAGACCAATGAGATATGCACCGACAGACGAAATGAAACCGCCCGCACAAGCGGAGATGGCATAAGAGGCATAGAAAACAAATCGCTCAACGACATTAAGTCTTACGAGCTGGTCCTGAGAGACACTGTCAATGTAAATTGCTTCTATGGATCCGCTCACACATGCAACGGCAAAACCCTTGAGAGCAAACGCGCCGATTAAAAGCAGAGGAGAACGGACGAAAAGCAGGGCGGCGTAGTATCCAAGCATTCCCACGACGCCAACGAGACCGCTTGTCTTTCGTCCAAACCTATCAGCAATATAGCCAGTGGGAACTTCAAGGATGAACTTGCTCACTTGATATGCAATCATCATGCTAGAAATCGCCACCATCGAGAATCCGACAAATTCAAGGTAAACCGTCAGAAAATACAAAATGGTGCTGAAGTTCGACAGAAAAACGAACGTCATATAAAGCAAAACCGTACGGTTTTTCATACTCCGCCCTCCAAGAGTCAGCAATCTAAATCGGAATCTTGGAAAAGCATGAGGGCAGAGCCGTCAGTCATGTGTTACAAGGCGTCAACATTCACTTGACGCCACGAGGCCAAATGGCCTCACGAAGCAAGGTGACGCAATAGGTGAAGAAATACCGTCTGGTGTCGATCGGTCCAGGCATTTTGCCGATAGCAAAAGTAGATGGGCAAGGCTACGTCATGCGAGCCTTCAATGGAACACTCGCTCACTTCCAGTCCATCTGATGCGAGAGAAGAGCCAGAAAAGCTCAATATCAATCCCCCGGCTTGAAGAAACTCAGTCTGCGCCCTGTTTCCGTATTCGACATCGCGAAAGCGGAAATTAACCAGCTGGGCTTCGGGGCATTGATTGATTGCATTGAGACAGGGTGACAAATTAATTGGAACAGCGAGCCTGCCGCCCAGTAACTCACGAATGGTCATAGCGTCAACAGATTGATGACCAGCTGGACATGAAAGAACCCTGAGCTCCTTTTCACCCATATATTTTGAAGAAAGGACGCTGTCCCGTGGTTCCTCAAACGAGATAGCCGCGTCCGAAATTCCAAGTATAAGTGATTCAAAGCATGTTGCCGTTGGCTGATGCCACACATCAAGATGAATCTGAGGGTGCGAGCTTTCAAACGAGTCGTACCAGTTTTCGGAAAAAAGACGCCCCCGCCCGTGAAGACAGGGGGCGTAAAGACGAAAGTGACCGTCGGGCGAAACGCCGCCGTTCTCCGATTGGGTGTACTTTTTGAGATCGTCGACTTGTGCCAGGATCACGCGTGCACGACGCGCAAATTCTCTGCCCGCCGGAGACAAAACAGCCTCCCCCGCCGATCGGTCGAGCAAAACAATCTGATACTCAGATTCCAACTTTTTGATTGCCGACGAAACGGCCTGTGGGCTCACGTGAACGGCGCGAGCCGCTTTGCGCACGCCGCCGTAGTTCGCTACCGCTTGAAGGTATTCGAGTTGAGAAAGCTGCATAGGTTACTCCAAAGGCAGCCAAGGCGACGGGCTGTGCGTCCTCAGATGAGGTTCTCGCCCAGGTTCTTGCCACCGAGAACGTGCATGTGGAAGTGCATGACGGTCTGGCCGGCGTTGACGCCCTTGTTGGAGATGACCCGGAAACCGTCCTCCAAGCCCTTGACCTTAGCGACCTCCTGGATGGCGTGAGCCATGGCGCCCATGGTCTCGGCAGGTACGTTGTCGGCGATGTCACTGTAGTGCTTCTTGGGGATCACGAGCGTATGGACCGGCGCCTGGGGATTGAGGTCGTCGAAGGCGATGACCTGGTCGTCCTCATAGACAACGGTCGAGGGGATCTCGTGGTTGGCAATTTTGCAGAAGATGCAATCGCACATGGTTGGTTCCTTTCTCACAGACCAAGGCAATTATATTTGGTCGGGATGGTTAGAACGAGAGGTTGTCGTCCGTGTTGGCGGCTTCGCCGTCGGCGAGCACGTCGTTGCCGTCAACGTCCTTAAGAAGCACCGAGACCTTCTGCTCGGCATCGGACAGGCGGGTGCGCAGGCTCTTGAGGAGCTCGACGCCGCGGGTATAGCTCTCGAGCGATTCCTCGAGCTCCATATCGCCCGACTCCAAGCTGCGAATGATGAGCTCCAACTCCTGCGAAGCCTGCTTGTACGTAAGCTGCTCGACCGGGGTCTTCTCTGCCATAGCTGTTTCCTTTCCCAAAGGTTTATCACTGTAAAACGCGGTCTACTCGACCGTATTGACCGTTGCTGCCACGTTGCCGTCTGCCATGCGCACGCGAATGGCGTCGCCCGGCTTAAAGGTCTTGGCACTTGTAGCCACGCCGTCAACGCTGTACGCGATGGAATAGCCGCGGGCAAGCACCTTGAGCGGCGACAGGGCATCGAGCGAAGCCGCTGCACGGCCCAGGTCGGACGCTGGCTTGCTGAGCATCGTGCGCCCCTGATGCTCCAGGCGGGAGCTTGCGAGCGTGAGCGCATGGCGCTTGCCATCGAGTCCTGAGGTGCTTGCGATCAAGCGCTCGGGTAGACGCTCAAAGTTGGAGCGGAATGCCCCAACCGAACGCGTTATGGCGCCGGACAAACGATCGGCCGTCAGGGCAAGCTCAGACTCGCGACGCTCAACCATAAACGTTGGGTCGTTGAGGCACGGGCGGCACGCAGCCGCATCGAGCGCATCGCCCAAGCGAGCCGTATAGGTATCCCAGGCACGGCGACCGCGCTGATCGAGCATCTCCAGGTCGACCTGGGCCGACCCAATCATCGATGCCATCGCGGCACCCAGACGCTGATAGCGCGCCTCGAGCACATCGACCAACTCCGTCAGAGCCGGCGCCA
>CAJLAN010000106.1 GCA_905204635.1 uncultured Collinsella sp.
GCTTTTTTGCTGCCGTGAAGTCGCGTGGGTCGACCCCGCAATCAAAGACCCCCAGCCCTTTAGCCGCAGTTTCGTCGGCAATAGCATTCGGGTAAGTCATCAAATCAAGATGGCAGTGTGCATCAATTAACCGGGGCTCCATCTCGGCGCGCTCCGCTAGTCCAGGCGCTGACCATCGGCGCGCACGCGCTCGGTGCCGCGCCCACTGATCTGGCGGATAACCTCGCCGGCAATCATCTGACCCATGATGGGCGGCATAAAGCTGGCGGTTCCCAGCTCGGTGCGCTCGTGGATGTTGGAAGGGTCGCGGGGCTGTGTCTTAACCGATTCCTCGCAGCTAAACAGTACATGCAGGCTCTTGATTCCGCGCTTCTTGCATTCTTTGCGCATGATGCGGCTCATGGGGTCACGTACCGTATCGAAAATGTCGGCAAAGCGGAGGCACTCGGGATGGAGCTTGTTGGCCCCGCCCATGGAGCTAACCAAACGAATGTCGTAGTCCTGAGCATATTTGGCAATGGTAAGCTTGGCCGAGATGGTGTCGATGGCGTCGACGACGTAGTCGAGCTTGCCACCCGTCTGCTCCAAAACGCTCGCGAAGAACTCGTCGATGTTGTCGCTCAGCAGGTATTCGGTGCGTTTGATAACGGTGGCGGCGGGATTGATATCGCGAATCATGGCATCCATCACGTCCACTTTGCGCTTGCCGATGGTGCTGTGAAAGGCGATGGCCTGGCGATTGATATTGCTGGGCGCGATGATGTCCTTGTCCAGAATGACGAAATGACCGATGCCGCCGCGGGCGAGTGCCTCGCAGCAGTTGGAGCCCACGCCTCCGCAGCCGAGCACCAGCACCGTAGCATCGGCGAGCTTATCGAGTGCCTCGCGGCCCATGATGATCTCGAGCTTGGTGTCGCGTGTCTCGACGAGAGCGGCAGCGGGTTCGGGCATAGACATGCTCCGATGGGGAACAGAATCGTGTTTTAGCTATTGCCATTATAGGTGTTATCGCGATTCCATTTGAGCCCTTGGGCTTGTTGAAATGGGATCGGGGTTCGCATAAGATTGAAGCAGATGGCACCCGTTGCAGCGGGTTGGCCAACTCCAAAACACGTTTGTAGCGTGAGAAGTGGCCGTCTTCGCATTACGCGGGGGCGGCTATTTTTTTGAGTACAAGATTAGACAGTTAGACAAACATCTAAATATCGAGTATAGTGTGCGCGTCATGAGAGATGATGAGAGGAGGTCTTATGCCGGGAGAGGGTTTTAAGGCGCTTGCCGATCCAACGCGACGGCGCATTTTGGAGTTGCTGCGCGAGGGCAATTGCACGGCTGGGGAGCTTGCCGAGCATTTCGATATCAGTAAGCCGTCGCTAAGCCATCACTTGGCGACGCTCAAAAACGCCGGGTTGGTGACCGACGAGCGCCATGGCCAAAACATCGTATACAGCTTAAACACCACCGTCATGCAGGATTTAATTGGCTGGTTTATGGGCTTTACAAACACTGAAGGTGATAAGGATGAATAACGAAAACAAGGGCATTCACCCCACGGGGGTATCGTCGCGCGTGTGGATTGCGCTGGTCGCTCTGTGCGTCGCCAATGTCGTAGCGCACCTCATGGTGATGCCGAGCTTGCCTGCGCAGATTCCCACGCACTGGGGCGCGAACGGCGCCGTCGACGGTTGGGGTCCTAGCTGGATGGCCTCCGCGCTCGGCGTGCTGCCTCTGGTGCTTCTCGCAATGTTCTGCGTGGTGCCGCGTATCGACCCCAAAGGTGAGGCATATCGAGCCTCGGGCAAGTTCTACCAGGGCTTCGTAATCGCCTTCACCTTGTTCATGTGCGCCATAAGCTGGCTGGGAGAGCTTACGGTCTGGGGCGTGGTGCCGGCGGTCGGTTCGGTTAACGTGCTGATTTCCGGTGCTATCGGTTTGCTGTTCATCGGCGTAGGCAACTACTTGCCGCGTGTGAAGCAGAACTATACGCTCGGTATCAAGACACCTTGGGCGCTTGCCGATCCCGAGAACTGGCGCCGTACGCAGCGTTTTGGCGGCGCCTGCTTTATGGTGCTGGGTATTGGCCTGATTGTGATGGGCGTGGCAGGCAGCGTGCTTTCGAGTGAAGTCGTCGCCGCGGTGATTGCGGTTCTGGCGTTTGGCTCGGTCGGAGCCATCTACGTCTACTCGTATCTGCTGTGGCGCAAATCGCAGCGAGCCGCTCGTTAAGGTTGCGGAAAACTAGCGTACGCAGTTCATAGTATGTTCCGGGGGACTTTTCCCAGGTAGTATTAGGGGGTGTGGGCAACCATGCCCCTTTTTCGTTACGTTTCAGAGCTGGTTTCCTCATTTCGTTTCCACTAAAGCGAATCAAGAATAGGGAAACAGCAGGTAGAAAGGATAGAACAGACATATGGCGGAGTTTATCTACCAGATGTATCAGGCTCGCAAGGCCCATGGCGACAAGGTAATCCTTGACGACGTGACCCTGAGCTTCTACCCCGGTGCCAAGATCGGCGTCGTGGGTCCCAACGGCATGGGCAAGTCGACCCTGCTCAAGATCATGGCCGGCATCGAGGAGGTCTCCACCGGCGATGCCAGGCTCACCCCCGGCTACACCGTGGGCATCCTGCAGCAGGAGCCGCCGCTGGACGACACCAAGACCGTGGGCGAGAACATCAAGATGGCGTTTGGCGACATGATTGCCAAGGTCGATCGCTTCAACAAGATCGGCGAGGAGATGTGCGACCCGGACTGCGACATGGACGCCCTCATGGCCGAGATGGGCAAGCTCCAGGACGAGATCGACGCCGCTGACGGCTGGGATATCGATTCCAAGCTCGGCCAGGCCATGGACGCCCTGCAGCTGCCCGATTCCGACATGCCGGTCAACGTGCTTTCCGGCGGCGAGCGCCGTCGCGTGGCCCTGTGCAAGCTGCTGCTCGAGGCTCCCGACCTGCTGCTGCTTGACGAGCCCACAAACCACCTAGACGCTGAGTCGATCCTGTGGCTCGAGCACTTCCTTCACAACTACCAGGGCGCGGTGCTTGCCGTCACGCACGATCGCTACTTCCTGGATAACGTTGCCGAGTGGATCTGCGAGGTCGACCGCGGTCACCTTTATCCCTACAAGGGCAACTACTCCACGTATCTGGAGACCAAGGCCGCCCGTATCGAGGCGCAGGGCAACCGCGACGCCAAGCTCGCCAAGCGCATGGAGGCCGAGCTCGAGTGGGTACGCAGTTCGCCCAAGGCTCGCCAGGCCAAGAACAAGGCTCGTCTGGCTCGCTACGAGGAGATGGAGGCCGAGGCCCGCGCAAGCCAGAAGCTCGACTGGACCGATATCCGCATTCCCGTTGGACCGCGTTTGGGTAACAAGGTGCTCGAGGCCCATCACCTGCACAAGGAATTCGACGGTCGCGTGCTCATCGACGACCTTTCTTTCACCCTGCCGCGTAACGGCATCGTGGGCGTCATCGGTCCCAACGGTGTGGGCAAGACTACGCTCTTCAAGACCATCGTGGGCCTGGAGCCGCTGACTTCGGGCGAGCTCGAGGTGGGCGAGACCGTCAAGATCTCCTATGTCGATCAGAACCGTTCTGGCATCGATCCCGATAAGAACCTGTGGGAGGTCGTCTCGGATGGCCTGGACCACATGATGGTCGGCGAGACCGAGGTCCCCAGCCGCGCGTACGTGGCGAGCTTTGGCTTTAAGGGCCAGGACCAGCAGAAGCGTGCTGGCGTACTCTCCGGTGGTGAGCGCAATCGTCTGAACCTGGCGCTCACGCTCAAGCAGGGCGGCAACCTGCTGCTCCTCGACGAGCCCACGAACGATCTCGACGTCGAGACGCTTTCCTCACTCGAAGCGGCGCTGCTCGAGTTCCCGGGCTGCTCGGTGGTTATTAGCCACGACCGTATGTTCCTGGACCGCGTCGCCACGCACATTCTGGCGTGGGAGGGCACCGACGAGAATCCGGGCAACTGGTATTGGTTTGAGGGCAACTTTGAGGCCTATCAGGCCAACCGTATCGAGCGCCTGGGCGAGGATGCAGCCCAGCCGCATCGTATTCACCGCAAGCTGACGCGCGACTAGTAGCAAGTAGAAGGGCCGCCACCAAGGGCGGCCTTTCTTGTAGCGATTGCACTGCAGCTATGCCCTGGCTGCTGGTTTGATTCATAATCAAAGTCATCTCTTTGGGATTAAAGCCCGTTTTTGCTATGAGTGATTTTCTAATTCCGTTTAAAACGTAAAGACGCATTGGGTTGCAAGGACATAAGCAAATCGAATTGAAATATAACCAGTGCTGTAACGTTACAAAAAAGATTATAGAATAGGAGTACCTTATAAGTCGCTTCTCTAGAAAGAAGAACATATGCTTTCGCGTCGTCGTTTTCTGCAACTTGTCGCGTCTTCAATTGTCGCCTTAGCCGCACGTCCGAAAGAGGTTTTTGCTTCGACGGGCAATATTGATGGTGAGCAGATACAATTTACTTCTGAAATTGCGCAAGAGCTTGCCGATAAATATATAAAGGGACTCCTCGGCTATTCGTATACGCCTTCTGACCCTATTCCTTTTGTAGATGTTGATGGGTCCCCGCTTGGTTACATTGTTCCGGTTGTGACATCCAATAGAGCCGCGGGCTATTTGGTTTTAGATGCTTCAGATGATGAAATACTTACGGGATATCGTTTTGGAGACGGCTTAGTCAGCCCTATGGATCGGGGAGGAGATCTTGGTGTCGAGTCTTATTCGTTCAATAACCCAGTCGTAATGATCAATCCATTCGAATTCGGCGTGCAATCTTTGGACGGTTCAATAACAACAAATTGCGGAAGAACAATCCCGGCTGTTTCCATAGAAGGACGGCCTGTCGTTTTATCGAATAAACCTTCAAGCTGGAACGATGTTGTAATTTACGCAACTCAAATGCAGGATTACACAGTATCTGGATTTCGTTCCATTTCTCAGTTTATGTCATATGATGAAAGCGAGATTAAGAGGCTTACCGCCCACTATGCTTGTATGGTGACAGCTTTTTCGAACGTTGCGGAACTGTATGGCATTGCCAATTTATATAGCGACCCTTCGCAATATATGCAGATATGGAATTACACCAATACCCATGCTCTTTCCGATGAAGAACAGACTGTTCCCGGCGTTGTTTTGGGTGGAACGCCGATATCAACCTGTGCAACGGGGTTTACAAATTACTGCGCAAGCAGAGGAAGTACTCTTATCGCCCGCACTGTCTCCTCTCCGGCTATCGCGAGCATTCAAAATGAGATTAACTCTAATAGACCGAATGTTTTACATGCGAGTTTGTACAACGGATCAGCCCATTCTGTAACAGCGGAGGCTTACGCCACACTTACTGGTAAGAAAACTGGAGAGACAAGGCAGATGATTGGCATAGCGGACGGCTGGAATTCATCTTTATCCTTCCTGAAGTATGATCAGAGCTATTATGCGTGGACTTATGGAACGACTTTTTCGAAGTAGGGCGATTCGACTAGCTCTGTCTTTGGTGCTGATGGCTTCATTGGTGGGCTGTTCAACAAAGGAAGAGATATCGCGCGGAGGTTCCGGAGAAGTGACTGCGACAGACTCAGGTTCATTAGAAATAGCTGGCGGGCATGCCGATGTGATGTTACAAGGAAAAGGCGTGCTTAGGTCGATTGATGCTGAAGACGCTGTCTGCTCAATAGAGGATTTGAAGACAGGTGAAACTGCATCGTACCGAGTTTCAGATAATGCTGCGAATATGATTGAGTCGATACCGACTGGAGCGCAGGTTTCTTTTAGATACTTTGCTCCGCAACTTGAGGATGAGCTTGCTTCTCTGGTGTCTATATGCACCGATGACAACTAAAAGGCCTGAATTCAAACGGCCTCGGATGGTCAAATTGGCTATCCGAGGCCGTTTTTTACTCGACCGGGGCTTCGACCTTGTCGATGGCCCAGGCGGCTCCGAGACCGCCGGTGGTGTTGCGGCGGATGCGCACGGTAACCTCGCGGCGCTCGCCGGCCTGCGTGTAGCGCAGGGGGAAGCTTGCGCGGTTTCGCGCGGCCTCGATGGTACCGCGCTCGCGGGCGATCCAGTAGTACTCGCCGACGATGCCGAGCGTGTCGGCGCCGTAGGGGAGATAGGTCGACAGCTGGTGCAGAAGCGGGCCGGGGCAGAAGACCTCGGTTGCGAAATCGACGGGGAAGTCCTCGCGGATGGCGGGCG
>CAJLAN010000107.1 GCA_905204635.1 uncultured Collinsella sp.
GGGAGGCGGAGGGCAAGCCTGCCGTCACCACGGGCGAGGACGGCCGCGTGGCCGTCTCGGGCGTGGACTCGGGCAAGCTGGAGGTCCGCGAACTCAAGGCGCCCAAGGGCTACACCGCCTTCGAGGGCACGCGCTCCGTGACGGTCAAGGCCGAGGGCTTGGACGTCGACCAGGTGGCTGCCTCCAAGCCCAAGCTCACCATCACAGCCGAGTCGCCCCTGCGCGCCGACAACGCGGACGGGTCGACGGGCAGCCTGGAGGCGTCGCTCATCAACACGCCCACCGGCACACCCCCTAGCATTACCACCGGAGGCTTTATGCCCTCGACTGGCGATATGGCAATGTACGCCGCGGCCGCCGCAGCGGTCGCCGGAGCCGCGCTCATCGTGGTCGCGCTCCTGGTCAAGCGGGGAGGTGGCAGCCATAAAGAGTAGCTGGCAGCCCCACAGAGAGCGGGGCGAGACGTAGCGAAGTAGATGCTAAGACACAGACAAATGATGACCGATCGAATGGAATTCGAGCAGAAAGCAGAGGAAAAGAAGATGAGCATGAACAAGAACATCGCACGCCTGGCAGTAACCGCCGGCCTCACAGCAGCGCTGAGCTTCGGCGGGGTAATGGCCCCTGTGACCATGGCGTTTGCTGCGGATGCGACGACTGCGAACGGCTCGGTGACTATCGAGAACGTTGAGGGTAACACTACCGAGTTCGAGGGCTATCAGATTTTCAGCGCTGATTTCGCTACGGTTGAAGGCAAGACGGTCGCGAGCAACATCACTTGGGCAAACGGTAGCGTGAAGACGGCTGTCGAGGAAGTTATCAAGGAAAAGGAGCCGAATTACAAGGGTAAGACTGCTCAGGATGCTGCGGACTGGATCACGAATGAGGTGACAGGTACCGATGGGACAACCCGTGTTGACTCTAATCACATTGCTTATAAGATTGCCGCTGCCGTAGACAATCTTACTGAAAAGACGACAACGACAAACGGCGCTGCCTCCGGTCTCGCGCACGGTTACTGGCTCTTTGTGACCAAAGCCGACACCATTAATGAGGGCGAGGCGGGTACGTCCCCCATCTTCACTGTCGTGGGAAGCACTCCCGTTAACGTCAGCGAGAAAACCGGCATCCCCACCGTCGAGAAAAAAATCGTGAGTGATGCCGACAACAAAGAACACGATGCCGCTGACTCCCAGATCGGCCAGGACGTGACGTACAACCTCTACGGTACCGTCGCCGAGAACTTCGATAAGTACGACACGTATTTCTACGAGTTCTCCGATCAGATTTCCAAGGGCCTGACGCTGCAGAAGGGCGCTAAGGTCTACCTGTATAAGAACAAGGCTGACGCGAAGCGCGATCTCGCCCGCACGGAGGGTACGAATATTACTGATAAATTCAATGTGTCGAACGACGAGGCTGCCGAAGATGGCAGCAAGACGACGAGGTGGACCTGCGATAACCTGAAGAATGTCAATGGCGTCACCAAGGACTCCTACATCGTTGTCTCTTATACGGCACAGATTAACAAGCAAGCTATTGTTGCTGGCACTGAGGGTAACGACAACGCCGTGATACTTAAGTACTCCAACAATCCCATGAACAAGGATAGTAAGGGCCAGACTCCGCCCGATAAGGTCAAGGACTACACTTACGGCCTCAAGATCAACAAGGTCGACCTGGGCACCGAGAAGCCCCTCAAAGGCGCCAGGTTCACCATCACAACCAAGGGAGACGAGAGCAACACAAGCGATAAATATGTCAATGATGACGGAATGTTGAGCGACAGCGAGGTGATTCTTTCGACGAACGTCAATGGTGCCATTCAACTTACTGGTCTCGACGCCGGCACCTATACCGTCACGGAGGTTTCTGCCCCCTCTGGCTACGCCAAGGTCGACCCCTTCACCTTCGAGATCAAGCCGACCATGACCGACGATGGCCCGACCGCTGGCCTCAGCAGAGTCACTGGTGAGCTTAAAACCAGCCAGGAAACCAAGGTCATCGCTGGCCTCAACGATACAAGTGCCGGAAAGGTTGGTGATAATAAGCTTGATTTCAAAGAAGACACCCTTATCAACACCGATGATGACACCTTCAACATCACCGTCGGCGATACCAAGCAGGTTGGCCTCCCGCTCACCGGTCTTAACGGCGTGACCTTCACTTGGATCGCTGGTGGCGCGGTGCTGTGCATCGGCGTGGCGCACCTCATCCGCAGCCGTAAGCAGGCCGAGGAGTCCGAGCAGGAGTAACGCTCACTCACCCATCCCTTTGGCAGGTGGGATGTGATGGCCATGAGACTTGCGGACACTTTTCTCGTCCATCCACGTTCTTGCTTTGCCATTCTCTTTTCGGGGCAGACTCCGCATTGGAGTTTGCCCCGTTTTTTGGGATAACGCAGCCAGCCTCCATCGTCCGATGCGGGCACGTTCGTCATCGCGTTTCTTGACTCGTATGAGGTTCGGTTTAAGGTCCGTAGGCGCTCGCGCGGTGCGGACGGTGGAAGGCATTTGCGCCGCGCGTGCAAATTAAAATGCCCGTGGTTCGGAGTCCGGACATTTTGCAACACCGGAAACTGCTCGCTCGCGCTTTCGAACACTTACGCGGGGCGTGTCGTTTCCTGTAACGATTTTATCCCGAATCACCCACTGATCCGGTTCTGAAAACGCAAATAATGGACTTATGCACGAAAGGAATCTCGTTAATTCCGAAAATTATGTATAATTCCAATATAAATTGGAATCAGACGAAAACGATGGAAATGAACGAAGCGCTAATCTACTTACAAGAAGCATTAGGCCTCTCCGCCAAGACTAAAACTTGGCCTGGATCCGCACGCTTGCCGCTGCATCTGCGGGCGATTGAGGTCCGCGCTGTTGACGCAAACGGTTTTTCGTTTTTGCTTGCAAGTTTACCTACTGGCGTCGGGCTTCCCGAGGCTAAGAGGGTCTATAGTCAGCTAGCCTTGCGTGCGGAGACTCCTGTTGTCGTTTCGTTTCCTGACGCCGATGCACGTCAGCGCAAGGCATTGGTCGCACAAGGGATTCCCTTTGTCTGCCCCGGTAGACAGGCTTTTCTTCCATTTATGGGCACAGCCTGCACGGAGAGGGGCGGTGCCCGGTTTCGCAATCACGCGACCAAGATGTCGCCCAACGCGCAGGCTGCCGCAATCTGGGGAGCAGCCCAGGAGCCATATCGTTCCTATGACCTTTGTCGTGCGCTTGGGATTTCGGCAAGCCGCGCGAGTGAGGCCATAACCGAGCTTGTTGACAGGGGACTCGCGAGGCGCGAGCGTCACGAGCGACGTGTCGTCGTGTTCCCTGTTGCCGTTGATCTTCTGCTCAGCGAACACATGGCAGAGCTCTCCTCGCCTGTCTCGAAGGTCTTTTTTGCAAGGAAGACGCTGCAGATCGACTATCTTGTTGACGCCGGGGAGACGGCGCTCGCTGCGCGTTCGATGCTCGCTGCGCCGGGTATGGAACAAAAGGCCGTCTTAAGAAGTGCATGGCGTCAACAGAGTGACCTCGAAGTCGCAGACGGGGAGTTGCCGGATAACGAAACGGCGATGATCCAAGTGTGGCGCTATGCGCCCGTGTTTGCCGGATCCTCCCGTGTCGACGACATTTCGCTTGCGCTATCTTTGGCGGCAATCGACGATGAGCGAATTCAGCTCGAAGTCGATCGCATGTTTGGAAAGGAATATCCATGGCAAGAAGCGCTGTAGAAGGCCTCCAAGAATTCGAACCGTAGGCGGCGTTTCGGTCCTAGCTGCGTTGTCCGGCGTGGAAGCTCGCTAATCGGCTATTATTTGTTTAGACAACCTGAGCTGTAAAGGAGTGACCGGCGATGGTGCAGGGCGCCAAACATATGAAGAGCAATAACGCCGCGGACAACGGCGGCTCAAGCCCTCAGCCCAAACCTCAACCAAAGCCCAAGCGTCGTCGCAAGCGACTGCCGCGCTGGGCCGATCGGCTCATCACCATCGTCATCATCCTTATTGGCGTGGGCCTTATGACCTGGCCGTGGATCTTGGACCGGCTCGAGGCCTCGGGCGTGTTCAACCAGATCAGCACCGTGTCCAGCACCGTGGACGCGCTGTCTGCCGAGGAGCGCGAGCGCATCCTGCTCCAGGCGCGCTCCTTTAACGAGCAGCTGGCGGGCGAGGCCACCGAGCTTCCCGCCGACCAGATCGAGCCCTACGCCCAGCAGCTCATCTTTGACCGCGACCCCATGATGAGCTGGGTCGAGATCCCCTCCATCGACGTGAGCATGCCCATCTACCACGGCACGAGCGAGGAAGTCCTTATGGCGGGCGTCGGCCACCTGGAGGGCACGAGCCTGCCGGTGGGCGGCACCTCGACGCATTGCGTGCTCACTGCGCACTCGGGCATGCGCAACCTGAGCATGTTCGACGACATCCACTCGCTGGAGCCCGGCGACCTGGTGCTGCTGCACACCATGAACAAGACGCTCGCCTACAAGATGGTGGACTCCGAGGTCGTGCTGCCCGAGGAGATGGAGTCGCTGACCATCGAGCCCGGCGCCGACAGGGTGACGCTCGTCACCTGCACGCCATACGGCGTGAACGACCATCGCCTGCTGGTGCATTGCGTGCGCACCAAGTACAACAAGAAGGACGTCGACAAGCAAAAGTCGCTGGCCGGCCGCCACTGGGGCAAGCGCGAGTTTGCCGTGCTCATCGTGGTCGTGGCCATTGTGCTGTTGCTGCTGGACATTGTGGTCCACGCGGTCCGCAAGCGCCGCAAGGCCAAGGCCTCGGCATAGGACATCGTTCAGAACCACCACAATGGGGACAGGCACCTTTGTGGTGGTCGGGGGCTTCCAAACCATCACAACATTCGATGAAAATCGCGATTTTGGCGATAAGCGTCGAATCATGTGATGGTTTTCGTTGTGGGCGGGACGGCTTTCGTTTCGGGTGGGATGCTTTTCGCTGCGGACGAGACGGTTTTCGCTATGGACGGAGCGGTTTCGCTGCAGAACCGCCGGCCCGCCGCCTGCCAGCCCACCGCCCTCGTTACGTTTTCGCTGCATTTGGGTAAAGCACCTGCTCCAAGCGGCGTTGCCTTGTATACTAGAGCGGTTTATCTGTTATGCGGAAGGGAGCGCCTATGGCACTCAGCGAGAAAGACGTGCGCGGCATCGCCGAGTACGCAAAGATCGCACTGACCGATGACGAGCTCACCCAGATGACGTCCTACATGAACGATGCCGTCCAGATGCTCGAGCCCGTCTTGCAATATGACTTGCCCGACGTGGAGCCCACGTTCCATCCCATCGGAAGCCTGTCCAACGTGATGGGCGACGACCTGCGCGAGCCCGAGCGCGACCTGCCGCTCGACGTCGCGCTCGAAAACGCCGGCAGCGCGCGCGACCGCTACTTCCGCGTGCCGTCCATTTTGGGAGAGGGGGAGAGCGAGTAATGGCGCAGAGCTTCGATTCCCTTACCGCCGCCCAGATCGCCGCGGGCGTTGCCGCTGGCGACTTTACCGCTACCGAGGTGGCCCAGGCCTCCCTTGCTGCCATCGAGGCGCGCGAGGGCGGGGTTCAGGCATTCCTGCAGGTGTCGCCCGAGCTCGCGCTCGAGGCCGCCGCGCGCGTGGATGCCGACCGTGCCGCAGGCAAGCCGCTGCCCCCGCTCGCGGGCGTGCCGCTGGCCATTAAGGACAACATGAACCTCGTGGGCACGCGCACCACCTGCGCTTCCCGCATGCTCGAGAACTATCAGAGCGTCTACACCGCTACCTGCGTCCAGCGCATGCTCGATGCCGGCTGCCTGCCCATGGGCAAGGCCAACATGGACGAGTTCGCCTTTGGCAGCTCTACCGAGAGCTCGGCGTTCCATCGCACCAACAACCCCTGGGATACCGAGCGCGTGCCCGGCGGCTCCTCGGGCGGCTCCGCTGCCGCCGTCGCCGCGGGCGAGGTCGCGCTCTCGCTGGGCTCGGACACCGGCGGATCCATCCGCCAGCCGAGCTCCTACTGCGGCGTTACCGGCCTGAAGCCAACCTACGGTACCGTTTCCCGTTACGGCCTGGTTGCCTACGCCTCCTCCTTAGATCAGATCGGTCCTGTGGGAAAGGATGTGGCAGACTGTGCAG
>CAJLAN010000108.1 GCA_905204635.1 uncultured Collinsella sp.
AGCTGACCCTGCGCGACGAGGTCATTGACCCGACGAAGCCGCACGTCATCTTCGACCCGAACGCGACGTGGAAGACCAAGGAACTGACCGACTTCACCGTGCGCGAACTGCAGGTGCCGATTTTCCAGAACGGCGAACTCGTCTACGAGCTGCCCGAACTGAACGACATCAAGGCATACTGCCGCCAGCAGATTCACACGCTGTGGGACGAAGTGAAGCGCTTTGAGAACCCCCACACCTACTACGTTGACCTCTCCCAGAAGCTTTGGGACGTCAAGCGCGGACTGCTGGAAGCCGCAAAATGCTGATTTTCCCCTTCGTATCGCGATAAGGAGGCGTTTTCCATGCGCGTAGAGCAGCAGAATCACCGGCTCATCATCCACGATGGCAGAAGCGAATGCTGGATTGACCCTTGGGGCAAGGACAGTCTGCGCGTGCGCATGAGCGCCGAGCCCTCGCCCTTGGTGACAACCTTGCGGGCAGGACAGGCCATGTTGATATCGATGAGCGACAGGCGATCGCCCACACGCTCCTCGACGGCGGCGACGGCACTCGCAAACTGATCGGGCTTGGAACCAAAGAGCTGCACGCAAATCTGCTGCTCCTCGTCGGCCGGTAGCACCAGGCGCCAGGTCTTGTTGCTGGCATAGGCAAGGCCCGCCACGCTCACCATCTCGCTGTAGGCAAGGTTGGCACCGCGGCGACGGCACATGATGCGGTAGGCAGGGGCGGTCACGCCCGCCATGGGAGCCATAAGGAACGGCTGCTCGGCATAGGCGCCCAGCAGCCGCTTGCTGTATTCGGAAAGCGCCATAGACCTACTCGTCCACCTTGAGGATCGCCATAAAGGCCTCCTGCGGGACCTCGACCGATCCGATGGCCTTCATGCGCTTCTTGCCCTCTTTCTGCTTCTCGAGCAGCTTGCGCTTACGCGAGATATCGCCGCCGTAGCACTTGGCAAGCACATCCTTGCGACGCGCCTTGACGGTGGAGCGGGCAATGATCTTGTTGCCGATAGCACCCTGGATGGGCACCTCGAACAGCTGACGCGGGATGATCTCCTTAAGCTTGTCGCATAGGCCACGGGCCAGACCATAGGCCTTGTCCTTATGGACGATAAACGACAGCGCGTCCACCTCGTCGCCCGAAAGCAAAATATCGAGCTTCACAAGCTCGGATGGACGATACTCATTGAACTCGTAGTCGAGCGAGGCATAGCCCTTGGTGCGACTCTTGAGCTGGTCAAAGAAGTCCAAGATGAGCTCGGCAAGCGGCATATCGAAGCGCATCTCGACCGATTTGCTCGTCAGGTGGATCATGTCGGTCGTGACGCCGCGGTGATCGATGGCGAGCTGCATGACGGCGCCCGTGTACTCAGGCGGGCAGATGATCTTTGCCTTGAGGTAGGGTTCCTCGATACGCTCGATGCGCGTAGCCTCGGGCAGGTCCTGCGGGCTGCGGACATCGATCATTTCGCCGTCGGTCTTGTAGACGTGATAGTCGACCGAGGGACTCGTGGCAATGAGGTCCAAGTTGAACTCGCGCTCCAGACGTTCCTTGACGACTTCCATGTGAAGCAGGCCCAGGAAGCCAACGCGGAAGCCAAAGCCGAGCGCCACCGAGGTCTCGGGCTCCCACACCAACGAGGGGTCGTTGACGTGCAGCTTATCGAGCGCGTCGCGCAGGTTCTCGTAGTCCTTGTTATCGATCGGGAACAGGCCCGTATAGACCATGGGCTTGGCCTCGCGGTAGCCGGGAAGCGGCTCGGGGCAGGGATTCGACGCCCACGTGAGGGTATCGCCCACGCGAACGGCTTCGGGGTCCTTCAGGCCCGTGACCACATATCCGACCTCGCCGACCGTCAGCGAGTCGACCGGGGTCTCGGCGGGACGCTTGACGCCCACGCCATCGACCAAAAAGTCGCCCTTTGCCTGCATCATGCGCAGGGTATCGCCCTTTTTGATGGAGCCGTCAAAGACGCGCACCGTGGCGACGACGCCACGATACTCGTCGAAGTACGAATCCAGGATGAGTGCCTTGAGCGGCGCGTTCGCATCGCCCTTGGGCGGAGAGATCAAAAAGACAATGGACTCCAGCAGATCGTGGATACCCTCGCCGGTCTTGCCCGAGACACACACGGCATCATCGGCAGGGATCGCCAGGTCATCCTCGATCTCGGTCTTGACCTCGTCGGGATGGGCCGAGGGCAGGTCAATCTTGTTGATGGCAGGAACAATATCCAGATTGGCGTTCATAGCGAGCGTCGCGTTGGAGACGGTCTGCGCCTCAACGCCCTGCGTGGCGTCGACAACGAGCACCGCGCCCTCGCAGGCGGCCAGCGAGC
The DNA here is from genome assembly GCA_905204635.1 of uncultured Collinsella sp. Classification (GTDB taxonomy): domain Bacteria; phylum Actinomycetota; class Coriobacteriia; order Coriobacteriales; family Coriobacteriaceae; genus Collinsella. Next base: position 2,345 of record CAJLAN010000108.1, read on the forward strand.
GCGAGACCTCGTAGGTAAAGTCAACGTGGCCCGGCGTATCGATCAGATTGAACTGATACGTCTCGCCATCGTCGGCGTCATAGGACACGCGGACGGCATTGGACTTGATCGTGATGCCGCGCTCGCGCTCGATGTCCATCGTGTCGAGCAACTGCGACTCCATGTCGCGTTCGTCGACGGTATGGGTGAGCTCTAGGATGCGGTCACTGATCGTGGACTTGCCATGGTCGATGTGCGCAACAATCGAGAAGTTGCGGATGTGGGAAATGTCAATTGAAGTATTCATGCGGACTATCTTACCCGAGCGGTACAAAAAATGGAGCCTGTTCCATAAAACAGGCTCCATTTATGCGCGTAATCTGTGTGGTGTGAAATTTACAACTTAGGCGTTGATGCTGTTCACGAGCTTGGCGAGACCGGACTTGCGGTTGGAAGCCTGGTTCTTGTGGATAACATGCTTGGCGGCAGCCATGTCGAGACGCTTGGTGACGGTCTTGAGGGCAGCCTGGGCCTTCTCGGCGTCGCCCTCGGCGACGGCGGACTGGACGTGCTTGGTCAGCGTCTTGAGCTCGGACTTGACAGCCTTGTTACGCATGCGAGCTGCCTCATTGGTGCGGATACGCTTCTTCTGAGACTTGATGTTTGCCACTTCTGGAGTTCCTTTCGAGTTCCTTGCAAAAAATGTATGACACCTCTGAGACACGGTGAGGTCATGCAAGCGCCTACTATAGCACGCTCCCCCTCAAAGGGATAGAACGAATTTGTCAAATAGGCAGGTATCATCACGATTTTCTCAAGATGTTCGTAATCCAGAGCAAAAGCGCGGTCTGAGAATCGGCCGAACCCTTGAGCGCGAGCTCTACATCGACCGCCCCCTCGAGCGCCGCGACGAGCTCTGCCATCGAAAAGCGACGTGCCCAGGTCAGGTGATTCTTGACCTGCCAGGACTGGAGCTTGAGCGTTGCGGCCAGCTCACGACCCTGTCCGCGCGCATCGAGCGCCTTGGCAACGATAAGCTCGCGGATGCGGCCGCACAGCAATGTGTAAGTCCACACGTAGCTCTTGGCGGGCAGTAGATTGAAGAGCTCGAGCGAGCGGCGCATGTCACGGGCCGAGACCGCATTGAGAAAGTCCCAGGGCTGGACTTCGGCCGTGCGCACGATCCAGCGCTCCACATCGGCAAGCTCAATTTGCGGCGCCTCGACCATCTGGGCAAGCTTGGCCAAGTCGTTATCGAGCATGCGAGTGTTCTCGCCCGAGCGCGAAACGAGCTCCTCGGCGGCGGCCGTAGAGATGGACTTTCCGTGCTGCGTCGCCATCTGCTGCACGCGGCGCGGAAGCTCCCAGCGCTTGGTGCCGGAGCAATCGATCACGGCCTTCTTGTCGATCTTGGCGATCGCCTTATACAGGCGCGTGTTCTTGGCAAGCGAGTCGGCGATGATGAGGCAAACCGTCGTGGGGCTGGGACTCGCCAGATAGTCGACAAGCGGCTCGGAGATCGCTTTGGCGAGTTTTGAGCAGCCGTCAAGGATTACCAGGCGAAACTCGCTGCCCATGGGAAAGGTGTTAAGCGATCCGATAATGGACTCGATATCGGAGTCCTTGGTCATGTCGCGCTCGTCGAGGTTGAACTCGACCATACCCGACTTTTCCAGACGCGCTTTCATACGCGAGACGGCGTGATCGCGTTTGACTCCGTCGGTACCGACGATCAGATATGCCGGCAACAGACCGGTTTCGGACATCGCGCTCCCCTCCCGCAGACCTTCGTATTCGTTCCGTGCCATTCTAGCCCAGGGGCCCACTACACGCCAACGACGTCGTCACAGTCTCTGGCATCGCATCGCAAAGCCATTCGCAGTCGGCGAGACGGTAATGTCGCCGTGTTCGATGGTGCACGTAAACACGCCGCCCGCTTCCTTAACGGCATCGATGCAGGCATCGGACGGATGGCCGTATCGATTCCCCTCGCCCGCGCTCGCGAGGGAAAGCTCGGGCTTCAGGACGTCCAGCAACTCACCATCAACTGAAACCTTGGAGCCGTGATGCCCGAGCTTAAGTACATCGATATCCCCCACCTCTTGCACGAATTCCCGTTCTTGGTCGAGCTCGACATCGCCGGTGAGGAGCATACGCAGGCCCTTGCCTTCCTGAATATAAGAGAGCAGCAGGACAAGCGAGTCCTCATTTCCCTCGCCATCCACGGACTCGAATGGCCACATCACGCGGGCGCAAAATGAGCCGATGTCGACCGCATCTCCACGGCGCACCTGCCGATACTCCACGCCAGGTCGGTTCAATACCTCGGCAGGAGCATCCTCCAGCGCATCAGCCGCCACGGCAATCGTTCCGACCGAAAACTGTTCAAGCACGGCAGGCAAACCACCCCAGTGGTCCTCATCCCAATGCGTAACAAAGACGGCATCGATATGGTGCACGTTATTGCGAACCAACGCCGCTACCACGCGCTCGTCGAGCCCGCAGTCGACGAGCGCTACTGCGCCGCCCTCGCGGATAAGAATCGCATCGGCCTGGCCCACATCGAGTACCGTCACCGAAGGCGGAGCGAATCGATCCCAGTAGACGTATGGAATCGCAGCCATAAGCACCAGGCATGCAAGCCCCACCGCCATAGGACGTGCACGGGGACGCGGCCACCAGACCAGCAGAACCGCCAGCAAAAACGGCACTAGGTAAATCCACAAGCTATCGGGCGGCACGCTCACGGATGCACCCGGCACGGCGGCAAACAGCTGCTCAAAGAACAGCGCGCAACGGGCGGCAATCATGGGCACAACGAGTGCCCAAGTCCGCAACGGTGCCACGAGCGAAAAGGGAACCAGCACGATGGACACAGCAAGCAGTACGCTCACCACCGGACCGATGACCGCATTTGCCAGCGGGGCAATGAGCGAGAACGTACCAAAGGCAGGAATAGTAATGGGGAGCGTCGCCAACTGCGAGCACAGTGTGACGGAAAGCATACTGGCAATGCCCGATGGCACACCCAGCTCACCCAAAGCGTAGGTGGCGTACGGGCAAAAGCACAGGATGGCAAAGACGCTGGCACATGAAAGCTGAAAGCCCATCTCGAACAGCACCGTCGGCCGCAGTAGCACAAAGATGGACATGGTTGCGAAGAGTGCCGATGCGCCGTGCCGGCGACGCCCCGCGCCGTTTACGACAAGCGTCGTGAACACCATGCAGCACGCGCGCACGGCCGAGGGAGACGCGCCCGTAAAAGCAGCGTAGCCCACAAGCGTTATCGCCAATATCGCCCGCTGAAGACCACGTGAGCACCGAGTCTTTTGCAATACACCCTCGATTACAAACCCCATGATAGCCAAATGGCTGCCCGAGACGGCGATAAGATGCGCCGTTCCCGTCACCGAAAACCAGTCGCCCGCCGGTTGGGCGCGCAGCTCGGCCGAACGACCGCAGACGACACCGGCTATGAGTGCACGCGCCGGGTCGGTCGCAGGCGCGATGGACGCAAGCAGCCCATTTCGCAGCCGAAGCAGCGGCCCCGGAGAGCCCTCATCGACCGACACAACTCGAACGGCTTTAACCTTGCGCACCTCGCCCCGGAGCACGCGCGATCGTCCATACGCTTCGTTCTCAAAACGTGAAACGCGACCGATAACACGCGCGTGCGTCCCTACCTTGAGCTCACGGTCACACGATAGGCGAACCGTTGCCAAGTTCTTACCGTCCGCGCGCGCCTCGCAGGTATAGGAATACACGTCGTCGTTTATGGATGG
>CAJLAN010000109.1 GCA_905204635.1 uncultured Collinsella sp.
CAATGGCGTCGCCTAGCCTCACGGCAAGTGGGCGAGCCCCGCCTCCGCCCGCGCGGCAGGGCTGCACCAGGTCGACGGTAAAGCCGGCGGCACGCAGCAGCGGCAGGTTGTCCAGAATCGAATCGTGCTCGATGGCCGAAACGATTACACGATCGCGCTTGCGATCGCGCTGACGAGCGCCCTCGGCAAGACCGAGCAGCGCCAGCTGGTTGGCTTCGGTGCCGCCGTTGGTCAGTACAATCTCGGACGGGCGGACGCGCGCGCCAAAGCTGCGGGCGATATCGCGACGCGCCACTTCCAGGCGCGCAGCGGCCTTACGGCCGAGCGAATGCAGCGAGTTGGGGTTGACGCCGGCAAGCTCGCTGTCGTCGTACTCGCGCTGCGCAAGGAGCGCCTCGGCGCGCATGGGCGTCGAGGCGGCATAGTCAAGATTCACGGGTATGCGGTTTTGACCTGCGGTCATAAGGGTTTATGCCTCCTGTGCGGCCTCGTTGCCCAGCTTCTGCAGCAGCGCAACCTCGGCAGCGGGATCTTTGGATTTAAATACGGCGGAACCGGCCACCAGGACATTTGCGCCGGCCTTGACGACCTCGGCGATGTTTTTGGAAGAGATGCCGCCGTCGACCTCGATGAGGGGCGAAACGCCGTGGCGCTCGCACATGGCCTTGAGCTCGTGGATCTTTGCGATGGTGCCCGGGATAAAGCTCTGGCCGCCAAAGCCCGGGTTCACGCTCATGAGCAGCACCATATCGACGACGTCGATGATGCTCTCAAGCACGCACACGGGGGTGGCGGGGTTGAGCACCACGCCGGCCTTGACGCCGCGCTGCTGCAGATGCGTGAGCGTGCGGTGCAGGTGCGTGGAAGCCTCGTAGTGCACGGTGATCATGTCGGCACCGGCGTCGGCGTACCAATCGACCGTCTCGTCGGGGTTCGACACCATGAGGTGCGCGTCGACCGGTACATCGGTGGAGCGCTTGACGGCCTTAAGGATGTCGACGCCAAAGGTGAGGTTGCCGGTAAAGTGGCCGTCCATGACGTCGAAGTGCACGTAGTCGGCACCGGCGATCTTGTCGAGTTCGCCCTTGAGGTTGGCCATGTCGGCCGAAAGGACAGACGGAGCGATTTTGATGGAACCCATGGTAGAAGCCTTTCTGCGCTAGTCGGTGAGTCCGTAGAACTCTTGAGAAGGGACGCGATCGGTAAGAATCTTGAGCGCCCTATCCAAAGTAACACCGTTGTAGAGCGTTTGCTCCACGGCGAAGGTGAGCGGAATGTCTACGCCCAGTGAACGGGCAAGCTCGCTCACGCTGCGGGCCGCGACGGCGCCCTCGACAACCATATGCGTGCGCGTCTGGTACTCGTCGAGCGACACGCCGTGGGCAAACTCGTAGCCAAAGGTGCGGTTGCGCGAATGCTCCGAGGTGCAGGTGGCAATGAGGTCGCCCATGCCGGCAAGTCCCATGCAGGTCATAGCTTGACCGCCGCGGGCGTGTACCAGACGGCTGATCTCGGCCAGACCACGCGTCATGATGAGGGCAAGCGTGTTGTCGCCCGCACCAGAACCGGCGGAAATGCCGCACACGATGGCGATGACGTTTTTCATAGCGCCGCAAACCTCGACACCGGTCATGTCTTGCGACAGATAGATGCGGAAGGCTGTGGATAGGAGCAGGTCCTTAAAGGTCTCCCCTATCTGCGGATCTTTGCTGGCGATGACGGCGGCAGAAAGTCCACCGCGGCAGATCTCCTCGGCATGGTTGGGGCCCGAGAGCGCCGCTACGCGCGTCTCGTTGCCAATCTCGCTGGCGATGACCTCGCTCATGAGCAGGCCGGACTCGGGCTCAATGCCCTTGGTGAGGCAGAGCACCGGGGTATCGGCGACGATAAAGGGCGCGGCCTGGTGGCACACGCTGCGAAGGTGCGTCGAAGGAACGGCAAAGATGATGGCCTCGGCGCCTTCGATCGCCTGCACGAGCTCCGTCGTAGCGACGACGTTGTCGGGCAGCTCGTAGCCCACAAGGTAGCGTGGGTTGCGGTGCTCGCCATTGATGCCGGTGGCCGTCTGCTCGCTGTGGGCCCACATGGTCACGCGCTCGGCTCGCGCTGCAGCAAGGCCGGCGACGGCGGTTCCCCAGGAGCCGGAGCCAATCAGCGCAACATTCATGACTCTCTCCTACTTATCGTCGGGCTCGGTGACGCGCTTGGTAAACGAGAGCTTGGACTCCTTACCGGTCATGAGCTTTTTGATGTTCGCACGATGGGCCCACACCACAGTGATGCCGATCAGTGCCATGCAAAATTTGAGACCCAGGCTGCTGTACGGAAAGACCGCGCAGGCAGCGATGGGAAGACCGATGGCAGCGGCAAGCGAGCCCACCGACACAAACTTGGTGATGGCGACGGCCACGATAAACATGCCCAGCAGCGACAGGCCAATAGGCCAGTACCAGGCGAGGATGACACCCAGACCAACTGCGATACCCTTGCCGCCGTGGAAGTTGAGATAGGGCGAGAAGATATGGCCCCACACGGCTGCCAGGCAAATGACGCCGAGCATCCAATCGCCGGGGGCTCCAGGCGCCATGATGCCCACAGGGAAGCCATAGCCCACGCCCGCGATAAGCGGACGCGCGATAAGGACGCAGATAGCGCCCTTAAGGCAGTCGAGCAGCAGCGTGAGCGCGGCCACCTTGGGGCCGGCTACGCGCAGGGCGTTGGTGGTGCCGATGTTGCCGGAACCCGCCTTGCGAATGTCGGTGTGGTTGAACACACGGCCCAGGATCAAGCCAAACGGAATCGCTCCGATAAAGAACGAGACCACGGCGCAGATGGCGGTCAGCAGAATCGGATTATGCATCCTTTTGCTCCTTCTTCCTAAAGAAGAGTCGAATGGGCGTGCCGGAAAAATCGAAGGTCGAGCGCATACGGTTCTCCACGTAGCGCTGGTAGGTGTCGTTGACCAGGTCGCTGTGGTTGACGAAGAACGTAAACGTCGGCGGGCCCGTCTGGGTCACGTAGTGCATGCGCAGGCGGCGCTTGGCGTCCACCACGGTGTGGCCAAACTCGCGCAGGTCGGTGAGGAACGTGTTGAGGCGCGAGGTGGTGATCTTTTGCGAGCGTGTCTTTTCGGCCGCGTCGACCATTGCCCAGATCTTCTCGACGCTGCGGCCGGTCAGGGCCGAAATGCGCAGGTACTGGGCCCAGGGAGCCATGACGCCCAGACGGCGGTCGATGGTCTCCATGCAGGCCTCGCGCTTGCGATCGTCGTCGAGCAGGTCCCACTTGTTGAGCAGCACCACGATGGCGCAGCCGCGCTCGATGGCAAGGCCCATGACCTTCTGGTCCTGCTCGGTGACGCCCACGGAGGCGTCGACGACGAGCAGTGCCACGTCGGCGCGGTCGATGGCGCGCAGGCCGCGGACCATGGAGTAGTACTCGATGTTCTCGTACACGGTGCTCTTCTTGCGAATGCCCGCAGTGTCGACCATGCGGTAGTGCTTGCCGTTACGCTCGACGACGGTGTCGATGGCATCGCGCGTGGTGCCGGCGATGTTGGACACGATGGAGCGGTCGGCGCCCAGGATGCGGTTAAACAGCGACGATTTGCCGGCGTTGGGGCGGCCGATGATGGCGACGTTCAACGCGTCGGGGAACTCATCGGCGACCTCGTCCTCTTCCTCCGGAAGCAGGGCCACGATGTCATCGAGCAGGTCGCCCGTGCCATGGCCATGCAGGGCCGAGAGCGGCGTGGGCTCACCGATGCCGAGCGAATAGAACTCCCAGATGCTGTCGTTTTCGCGATCGGGGTTGTCGAGCTTGTTCACCACGAGCAGCACGGGCTTGTTCGAACGACGCAGGATGTTCGCCACCGCCTGATCATCGGCATTGATGCCCGTTTTGCTATCGACCAAGAACAGGATCACATCGGCTTGTTCAGCTGCCACGAGCGCCTGCGAGCGAATCGACTCTTGGAACACGTCGTCCTTATTCATCTCGATACCGCCCGTATCGATGAGCGTGAATTCGCGCCCGTTCCAATCAGCCTCGTGATAGGAACGATCGCGCGTTACGCCACGCATCTCATGGACGATGGCTTCATTGTTCTCTGCAATACGATTGACCAGCGTTGATTTGCCCACATTGGGGCGGCCAACGATGGCGACGATGGGCAAGGCCATAGGATAGTCCTTACTAATCGAGCGTCTCCAGATAGGAAACGACTTCTTCGATCTGGTTTTCAGGGGTCGACGCCCCCGCACTGATGCCGACCGTGGTCTTATGAGCGAACCACGAAGGATCGATCTCTTGTGCGCTCTCTATATGATAAACCGCATCGCAGCACCCAGCGCACATTTCATATAAACGGGTGGTGTTCGACGAGTTCCTGCCGCCGATCACGAGCATCACATCGACCGAGCGAGCAAGAGCGCGCGCAGCATCCTGACGTTGGATGGTAGCGAAGCAGATGGTGTCCTTCACCACCGGCTCGATGCCCCGTGCCTGAAGCGCCTCTACGATCTCGGCGAGCTTTTGGTGGGATTGCGTAGTTTGCACGACGATGCCGACCGGCTCGTTCAGATCCTCCGGTATATCCTCGACCGCACCGACCACCATGCACTGATCGCCCTCGCGACGCGCATGCGCCAAGATCCCCTCGACTTCTGGATGCCCTTCTTCGCCCACCACGAGCACATGATAGCCTTCGGCAGCAAGTTTCGCTGCCGCGCGTTGTGCGCGCATCACGTGAGGACAGGTAGCATCGACGATCTCGTTTCCGCGGGCAGCAAGCGCGTCGAGCACTTCGGGAACGACCCCATGCGAACGGATGACCACCGCTTGCTCCGTGCAGTCTTCGACCGTATCAGCCACGCGAATGCCACGCGCTGCAAGATCGCTCACTACCTGCGGATTATGGATGAGCGGACCGAGCGTGCAGACCGTCTTGTCCGCATTCGCCGTCTCGAGAGTCAAGTCAAGAGCGCGCTGAACGCCATAGCAAGCGCCTGCATATTCGGCGCGCGAAACCTTGAGCCTACCCATCAGTTCTCCTGGGGTTTCGGCTCGTAATCGGGAAGCGCTGCAACATCAACGCGCGGGATCTCGTGTTCGGCGAACACCGCCGTATAATCCTTGCTCTCAGGGAAGAGCTTGACCATGCTCACTTCCGAGGGCGCTATATCGTGGCTGAGTGCAATAGCTTCGCGCAGCACATACCAGGTGGCAGCTTCAAGGCGCTCCTCTTTCGGAAGGAAGTCGAACGAAGAAAGTGCTATGGGCTCACCATAGATCGCGGTGAGCTTCGGGAAGCGCACGTGCTCCCCTTTCCGCTTGATGCGATCGACATTCTTGAGTCCGAGCGGTACGAGCGGGGCTCTGCCGAGCTTCGCGATGAGCGCAGCACCACCATGGATGGCAGGGGTCTTGTTCCCCTTACCACGACGCGTGCCTTCAGGGAAGATACCGACAAGCTCCCCGTTCTTCAGGAAACGCGCCGCACGTTTGACCGTCGACATGTCGGCAGTATCGCGCTTGACCGGGAACGCTCCCACACGAGCGAAGAAGAAACCCAAGAAACCGCCCGCTACCTCAAAGAGGCTCTCGCGCGCGATCAAACGCGTCCAGCGCTTAGGCCATGAAGCCAAGAACATCATGACCACGTCGATGTAAGAATTGTGCGGGGAGAGCACGACCGCACCGGTCTTCTTGCCGGTGAATTGCAGGATGATATCGCGATTCTTCACCGAGAAACGGAAGACGATCTTCATGAGCACGAGCACGATGCCAGCAACGATATTGCCGACAACGCGATTCATCTGGTTCGACTTGTCGTTGCCATCGGCCGACATGTCCCAAAGCTGTTCGCGAGATTTGATCACGCCGCCACCCTATTCCTGCGCGCGCTGAGCTAGCGCGCAGATCTGGTCGATGATCTCTTCATTTGCGGTGGTGACCGTCGCAGACTCCCAGTTCGTCTTCTCGATATCGGAGCAGAATTTCTCCGGATGTCCAAATGCCGGATCCTGACGGGCAATATTTTTCCAGAGAGACCAGCATCCGCTGT
>CAJLAN010000110.1 GCA_905204635.1 uncultured Collinsella sp.
GGGGGGCCGGCCGCTCAGCCCGATGCGGCTGCCGGCTCCGATGCTCAGCACGATGAAGCTGCTGCGAAGGCTGCGCTCAAGGCCGCCGAGATGGAGGCAAAGCTCGCCGCCATGGATCCCGAGAAAGCGGCCAAGGTCCGCGCGGCGCTTGCCGCCAAGGCCGCCCGCGACAAGCAGAAAAAGGAGGCGTAAGGTCCATGGCACATCGCTCCGTTATTCCGTTTGGCCCGCAACACCCGGTGCTGCCCGAGCCGCTTCATCTGGACCTAGTGATCGAGGACGACCGCGTTCTCGAGGCAATTCCGCAGATCGGCTTTGTGCACCGCGGACTCGAGAAGCTCACCGAAAAGCGCGATATGCATCAGTTTGGCTACATCGCCGAGCGCATCTGCGGCATCTGCGCCGTGGGCCATAGCTGCGGCTATGCCAGCGCCTGCGAGCGCATGCTCGACATCGAGGTGCCCGGCCGCGCGCAGTATATCCGCACCATTTTGCACGAGCTTTCGCGCATTCACTCGCACCTGCTGTGGCTGGGCCTGCTCGCCGACGCCTTTGGCTTCGAGGCGCTGTTCTATCGTTCGTGGACGCTGCGCGAGCAGATTCTCAAGATCTTCGAGAGCACCTGCGGCGGCCGCGTGATTCTGTCGATCAACGAGATCGGCGGCCTTAAGCACGACATCGAGGACTCCGAGCTGGCGGGTATTGTCCAGACGCTCGATGCCATGCGTCCCGACTACGAGGCCCTGGTGCATACGTTTTTGGACGACAATAGCTGCGGCGAGCGCCTACATGGCGTGGGCGTGATTAGCAAGAAGGACGCGCTGGATTTGTCGATGGTCGGTCCGTTCGGTCGCGCTTCTGGTGTGGATTATGACGTGCGCATGTTTGGCGACGGTGCCTATGCGGATCTGGCCGCGTTTGAGCCCATCGTTGCCACTGACGGCGACTGCTATGCCCGCTGCCAGGTGCGTTGTGCCGAGGTCACGCAGGCCATGGACATCATCAAGGAGCTTGCGGGCAAGATTCCGCACGACGGAATCGGCGGGCGCACCAAGCTCACGCCGGCCGACGGCGCGCGTGGCGAGGTTGTGATTGAGCAGCCGCGCGGCGAGGCGTATTACTATGTGCGCGGCAACGGCACTAAGAACCTGGACCGTTTCCGCGTACGCACGCCGACGTCGCAGAACCTGGCGGGTCTGACGCATGCGCTGCAGGGCGTGCTCCTTGCTAACGTGCCCATGATCATCCTGACCATCGACCCCTGCATTAGCTGCACGGAAAGGTAGGCGCGGCATGAGTTTACTGACATTTGCCAAGACGGCCTTGGGTTCTATGGTCAAGCAGCCGGTCACGGTGTGCTATCCGCAGGAGAAGCTCGCGGCACCCGAGCGCTTGCGCGGGCACGTCGTCAACGACGTGGACGTGTGCATTTGCTGCGGCATGTGCGCTCGTCGCTGCCCGGCGGGCGCGCTCGCGGTCGATCGCAAGGGCGGCACCTGGTCGATCGATCCGTACGCCTGCGTGGTGTGCGGCGAGTGCATCGAAAGCTGCCCCAAGCACTGCCTGACTATGGACACCGCCCGTACTCCAGTCGCGGCGGACAAGACTCCCACGGTAGAAACCAAGCCGGAGTAGCGCGAAGACGGGCCGGTGGGGCAAAATAGCCCCACCGGCCCCGCGCGTGAACGCGCGGTTGTGCCGCCACGAACAAAACTATGCCGGATTACGGGGCTGGATAGCAAACCTCCCACCATACAGAAAAGCGTAAAAACAAAACCGCAGGTAGATAGCCTGCCGTTTTTCAAAAAATGAAGGTATGGATGAGGGGCCCGACTTTAGCCCCGTAATCCGGCGTAGTTTTGAAATGGCACCATATCCATAACAGCCCCTGATCTCCCGTGGACAGAGGGAAACGGATCATTTTGGTCCCGCGAGGCTTGCGGAGGCACTCGTGCAGGGCCGCCCGAACAAAACTATGCCGGTTTACTACGATGAATTCGACATCCCCGACCATGACTGCATTTTTCTAAATATTGCAAGCGCTCTACCTGCGGTTTTGCAAGTGCGCAATTTGCCGTGGTCAAAGGTGGGCGATTCACCGTAGTAATCCGGCGTAGTTTTGAAATGGCATTAAAGCGGTAGCAGCCATTTTGCTATGCCGGGGTGGTCGGCCGTTGGGTAATTACCCTCGCAGGTAGGCAATGGCGATCTGTGTGCGGTTGCGTAGGCCCATTTTGGCAAGGATCGAGCTGATGTGGTTGCGCACGGTGCCTTCGCCCATGTAGGCGGTGGCGGCGATCTCCTTGTTGTCGAGGCCGCGGGCGATGAGCTCGGCAACTTCGAACTCGCGGTCGGTTAGGCTGGCGAAGGCCGCGGGTCGGCGGTGTGCCCGCCTCAACGCCCGTTCCGTCAAAATCGATGTCCTCGATCGCCTTGCCCTCGAGTACGCGTTTGCCGTCCATGACTTGCGTCAATGCCGGAGGAATGGCGGCGACATCGGTCTTGATCAGGTAGCCGCGGGCACCCAGTTTGAGCGCCGACACAATGTACTCGTCATCCGAGAATGTCGTCAGAAACACCACGCGCGCTGCAGGGTTACGCTCAAGGATTTCGCGCGCCGCCGAAAGTCCGTCGCGCCCCGGCATCTGAATGTCGAGCAGCGCGATATCGGGCGTGTGCTCAGCGTAGAGCGCGACCGCGTCGTCGCCATTGGCGCCGGTGCCTACTACCTCGATTTGCGGCTGAGCGCCCAGGATAATCTTGAGCGAATCGACCACCAAGCGGTCGTCGTCGACAACGATGAGCCTCATCGGCCCTCATCTCCTTGCTGTTTGGGAACGGTGGCAAACACGCGCCAGCCGCTGGCGCCGGCACGCGGGCCGGCGGAGAAGGTGCCGCCAAGCGCCTCGATGCGCTCGCGCATGGAGGCAAGCCCCATGCCCTCCGCGGCGCCGCGGCTGCTTGCTTGGACCTCGCCCGCGCCATCGTCGGTAACGATGAGCTGGTAAAACGACGGATGCTCCATGCACCGTACGGTGACAATATGGGCGCAAGCGTGGCGCATGGTGTTGGAGAGCGCCTCGCGCAGGACCGCCGCAAAGCAGTTGGCGACGTTTGCGGATGCATGCTCGGTCATAACTTCAAGCTCAATCTGCGGACCGCCGTCCGAGCGCGCGCCTTCAACAATGCGTTCGAGCTGCACGGAAAGGTCGACAGCGTTGTCGTTGAGCGCGTGGACGCTGGTGCGTACGAGCTGGAGCGCCTCGTCAACCGTGCGTTTGACGTCGGCGAAATCGGCGGCGACGCCGGGCTCGTCGGCGTGGACCACGCGCAGGGCTTCGGCCTGCAGTGAGGCGCGCGTGAGCTGGTGCCCGACGTTATCGTGGATCTCGCGCGCGATGCGGGCGCGTTCGGCGAGCGTCGCGAGCTCGACTTCGTAGTCCTGACGATCGGCAAGGTTGCGGTTGCGCGCCTCGAGCGCGAGGGCTCGTTCCTGCAGTTTGTCGCGGGTACGGCGCATGCGCTGCTGCTCGCGCTCCAACTGGGCGGTACGTAGCGATAGCAAGGTGGCGGCAACCGAAAGGATGGCGGTCAACAGAAGCGTTCGGGCAGTGAGCGCGTCGGTGCGAAGGTCCGCGACGAGCGCAAAGGTAAAGACGGAGCCAATGCTCAGTGCGGTCCAGGCACGCTCACGGTGCACGCGTCGTGCGATGTCATAGAGGGCGAGAGGTGCAAACGGCACAAACGGCGGCACGAAGACAGCCGCGATGATGTAAGCGTAGCTCGCGGCCTCGCTTGTGCGGCGCGTGCGTTCCTTCTGCGCGAGCTCGGCCAGCGAGGTGGCAATAACGCCAAGGCAAAACGCCGCGACCAGGCGAGCGTCCACAGCAAGGCCCGTGGCGGCTGCGATGCAGCACGCCAGCACGATCGATTTGTCGAAAAGCCTGTTCATACGGGTATTGTACGCGAAGCCGCGCGTGGTGGAGGGACCGCCTGCACAACCGTGACATTCCTCCCGCGCGGCAAAGCAGAGCGCCGGCGGGCCACGCGACCAAGCTCCGCACTCGTGACAAAGCTCACTGGTGCACGCCGCCCGCTCCTGCGATGATGCAATCATACCGGGCCGCAACCAACAGAAGGGCCGCCTCATGACAGACATTGTCCACGTCGAAAACCTCGTCAAGCGCTACGACGATCTTATCGCGCTCGACCACTTTAACCTGAGCATCGCCCCCGGCGAGATCTTTGGCCTGCTGGGCCCCAACGGCTCGGGCAAGACCACGTCCATCAACTGTATTCTGCAGCTGCTTGCCTACGACAAAGGCGCCATTGAGCTGTTCGGCGAGCCCATGACGCCCACCCGCTACGACCTCAAGCGACGCATCGGCGTGGTGCCGCAGCAGGTGGCGGTATTTGACGAGCTCACGGTGCGCGAGAACATCGACTATTTCTGCAGCCTCTACGTTAGCGACCGCAAGCGCCGCCGCGCGCTGGTCGACGAGGCCATCGACTTTGTCGGGCTGGGCGACTTCACCAAGTTCCGCCCCGGCAAGCTTTCGGGCGGCCTGGCGCGCCGCCTCAACATCGCCTGCGGTATCGCGCACAAGCCCGAGCTCATCTTTTTTGACGAGCCCACGGTGGCGGTCGACCCGCAGAGCCGCAACGCCATCCTGGAGGGCATCTGCCGTCTGCGCGACGAGGGCGCCACGGTGGTGTATACCAGCCATTACATGGAGGAAGTCGAGCAGATTTGCAGCCGCATCATGATCATGGACGGCGGGCGCGTGCTGGCGCAGGGCACCAACGACGAGCTCAAGCGCATGATCCAGATGGGCGAGCGCGTGACCGTCGAGGTCGGCGCCGTCGAGCCCGCTACGGTCGAGCGACTGCGCGCCCTCGAGCACGTGCTTTCGGTCGAGCTGTCCGGCGGCGAGCTCGTCTGCACCTGCGAAGCGAGTCCGCACAATCTGGTCGACATCCTCGACACGCTGCGCGGCGCCGACGTGGCGCTCGGCCGCGTGTGGAGCGAGCCGCCGACCCTCAACGACGTGTTTCTCGAGATCACCGGCCGCGAGCTGCGCGACTAGGGGGCAGCTATGTTCAACACTATCATCACCACGGTCAAGACGCTGCTGCGTCGGCCGAGTACGTGGGTCTGGGGCGCTCTCTTTCCCATCGCGCTTTCCACGATGTTCATGTTTATGTTTGCGAACCTCAGTTCCGACGGCACGGTCGACCCGGTGCCGGTGGCCGTCGTAGCGGATGAGGCCTGGGACGCCTCGACCTTTAAGGACGTGGCGACGTCGCTTGCCAAGGAAGGCGACGACCAACTGCTCGAGATCCACGAGTGCGACGACGCAGCCGACGCGAGCCGTGCGCTCAAGGCCGGCGAGGTTGCGGGTATCTATACGGTCGACGCTGCGGGCACGCCCAAACTCACGCTGCTATCGAGTTACGATAGCTCACGTGCGTCGACGGTGCTCACCGACCGCAGCATTCTGGAGACGGTGGCAAGCTCGTATACGCAAAATGCCGAGCTCATGTCCCAGATTGCCCAAGACGACCCGGCGGCGCTCGCCGACCCGGAGGCGGTTACGCGCGCCCTATCGCTCGAGGGCGGCACCCACCGCGTAAGCCTGACACGCACCACGCCCGATGGCACGGTCATCTACTACTACGCGCTTTTTGGCCTGGTCGCGATGATGTCTGCCGAGTTTGCCGCCTTGAGCGTCGTCGATCTGCAGCCCAATCTGTCGGGCCTTGGCGCGCGTCGCTGCGTGGGCGGCCTTTCCAAGACGGCGTCGCTGGCTGGTATCTTTGTGGGCTCGTGGCTGGTTTCCTTTGCCTCGATGACGATCGCGATCGGCTACGTGCGCCTGGTCGTGGGTGTCGACTTTGGCGGGCGCGAGGGACTGTGCTTGGTGGGCGGCGCCGCTTCCGCGCTTGCCGCCACGGGCCTGGGGCTCTTTGTGGGCACGCTTCCCGTTAAGGGCAGCAAGGCGTCCAAGTCGGGCATCCTCACGGGCTTTGCTACCACGTGCGCCCTGTTCGCCG